>JBCDCU010000132.1:0-9153 GCA_039181265.1 Pseudomonadota bacterium
ATATTGCCCCGCTGTCATGGTTTCATCAAGCGGCACCTCTTCGCGCGGATGCACAAATAATGGCATCGAATAGCGCGACCGGTTTTCCGCCTTGGGCGGGTTCACCACCCGGTGCGGGGTTGAGGGGTAATAGTTCTGTGTCGCAAGCGCGAGCATATCGCCTGCATTGACAGTGATGTAACCTGCAGCCGACGGAATGGCGTGCCAGGCACCATCGTTGGACTTCGCTTCAAGTCCGGGCTCGCTTCCCGTCACAAGAAGTGTAATCAAATTGATGTCTTCGTGCTCGGCGGCGCGCACCTCGCCTTCTTCGACGTCTTCATCGAGCGGCGGATAATGGAGTACGCGCAAAAGATGCGATGGGCTATCATCGATCATCGCGCTCAACGGCATGGAGAACTTTGAGGAAATCTCCTCCGGGCATTTTTCATCCAGCCATTCGAGAAGCGTCTTTCCGATTGTGATCAGTTTGGCGTGAAAGGCGCGGGTTTCACGCTCAGCGGAAGGCGGCACCGGTCCGCTTTCATAGACGTGATAGAATTCTTTCAGGTCCTTTTTGACTGCACCCTTGGCATTCTCAGACTTAAAGCCGAAATAGCCGGCATGGGTCTTAGGATCAGCCGGAAAATCAAACTTTTCCTCGCCCTGAAAAAAGCCTGACCATGCGCCATACATGGTTTCGATCTCATAGGGCGTCAGGCCATGGTTCTTGAGGATTGCAAATCCGGTCTCATGGAGCGATTTTGAGAACAGCGACGGCGCTTCCGGATCGGTCAGATCAATGGCGAGCACGTTGAAATCGGTCACAGTCGGCCTCCTCCTCTCCTGCGTGCCGGATACTAACCGGTCGCTGCCATATGGGAAAAGAAAAATTCCTTGGCTTCCTCGGCTTTTACGTCGCGGGCCCATTGATGGTTGTGCTCCGGTACGCCTGAAACCATTGTCGCTCCTGCCTTTTCACCGTCGCTAATGATCTCGAAGTGCGCGGCCTCGTAGCCAAAGAATTCAGGCCGGATAATAGAGATAACGGCGAGCGCATCGTGCATGTAAGCACCATAGAAACCTTCGTGTTCTTCGTGAAAGCCGAAATAAAACTGAACCGCCTCGTTCAGGAAGCCCCCGAGTGTGGGCGCCTTCGATGCGAGATCCGCAAACTCTTTTTCGGTTGTTCTCACTTTCTGGGTCACATCGAGCCCGATCATGCGGATCGGCCATGACGCTGCCATGACACGATCGGCTGCGTGGGGATCCTGCCAGATGTTGGCTTCCGCATGCGGGCTCGCATTGCCGCCCGCCTGAATGCTTCCCCCCATGATGTGGACCGCCTTCACTCTGTCGGCAATCGACGGATCGAGTGCGAGGGCATCAGCAAGGTTTGTCAGCGGGCCGACGGGGCAAAGGACAACGTCCCCCGGCATTTCATTCACGGCATCGACAAGAAATTGAGCCGCAGGCCGAAGGTCTCGCGTTCCTGATGGTTCTGCCGCCGGGACACTGCCAAAACCTTCCTCACCATGAACGAACGACGCAATCGGGCGGGGTGTCTGTTCAAGCGGTACTGCAGCACCTTTGGCGACGGGGACCGGTTTTCTTGCGAGTTCTGAAAGCCGCAGCGCATTGCGCGTGCCGATATCGACGGTGACGTTTCCGAAAATAGCGGTGAGGCCCAAGAGCTCGATCTCGGGATGCGTCAGGGCAAACAGGATTGCCATCGCATCATCAATCCCCGGATCGGTATCAATAATCACTTTCTCAGGCATTGATCCTTCCCAATCGATGCAATCAACGCTCAGCGCTTAAGACCAGCCAGGAAGCTATAAACCTCGTTGCGGTCTGGAATGGCTTCTGCGGTACCCCTGCGGCTTACCTGAATTGCAGCGGCAGCCGAGGCAAATTTCAAGGCTTCGCTGAGGGGCTGACCGAGATCGAGCATTGCAAGAAAAGCACCCAGATAGCAATCACCCGCTCCGGTTGTATCGAGGACGGGGACGCTGAAGGCTTCCTGTTCGATCTCGCCGTCATTGTTGAAGTAACAAGCCCCCTTTTCGCCCTTGGTGACGAGTAAGGCCGGAACCGGAATATCCGGCACGTGAACATTCAGGTTTTGGGCAAGAGTCGCAGCTTCGATGTCGTTGACGACCAGAAGGTCAATAAACGGGAGAAGCGGCAGGGTTTTTTCTGCAACAAAGGGGGCCGCGCTATAGACAATCTTGTAGCCCATGCCACACGCGCTGCTCACGATGTCTTCTGTGAGATTGGTTTCGTTCTGTAAGAGGACCCAGTGCTGGTTTCCGTCATCGAGATCTTCCAGCGTTGATTCAATGATCTCATGGGTGAAGCCGTGGTTTGCGCCGTTTACAATGACGATCACATTCTCGCCAGCGTCATCGACCATGATGTTGGCATGGCCAGTCGGCATATCGACCTTGATGACCCGGGACGTATCGACACCGTATTCCGCAAACTTCGAAACCGCCCAGTCGCCGTCATTTCCAACAATACCGATATGCTGAAGCCTGCCTCCAGACTTGGATATGGCGACAGACTGATTTGCTCCCTTGCCGCCGAGAAATCTATCGAAACTCTTCGCCTGCACCGTCTCGCCGGGCTTAGGCATTTGCGAAACCCGGTACGAATAATCGACATTAATCGATCCGAAGTTGATGATCATAGACAATACTTTCCTGCCGGACGCGCCACAGTTTTCCACTGCAACGCGAGCCCCCCGATACCCCGCAGCACGAAAGAGGAGTTCCGCCAGTCCCCCTACCCCACAAGTCCTGATTGAACCCATGGTCAAACAAATAGGTGTGGCCAACGGGTCTTGTGATGCCCGTTTTGCCTTTTTCGATCCGCCGCAATCGATCGATTAACACGATTCGAAATTGAAAAAGCGAGGGGAAACACTGAGTCTTTCGGTGTAGAAGCGGCTTCACCAAATTCGCGCTTTGATCGATGGACTATGCCGGGCGTTTGTTATTTACTTTCGGCCGACACCTTTGGGAGGAGGAGAGAATATGTCGAATGTGCGTCCCGGCGGCCGCAATGGTCTGGCCGTTGTCAGTATACTGGCGCTCACACTTGCCCTTCCGGCAATGAATGCGTCAGCGCAAACGCTCAATCAGCGCGATGTTGTTGAACAATCAAAGGCATTGGTGCCGACCGGTCCGTGGCCTGAGGGCGACGAACGCGGCATGGCGAACACGCTCGGGGTCGGAACCTGGCTTCGATGCGCAGCGCATATGTCAGCCGCAGGGGCCAAGGTCTATGAGCTCAATCACATGCGCTCGAACACAATGCCCGCCTCCCCGTTCGGACGTCCCCTTTCCTATTCATTCACGCCGTCGGTTTCGATTCCAGGCACGAAACACGTTTTCAATGGCGAACAGGTGAATGGAGGAGAACCCGGTGCGCAGGGAACGCAAATGGATGCGCTCGGCCATTTCGCCTACTACGACGAAGCCTGGAATGGTGAGGGTACGCCGCCGATTGACGGTGCAACCTATTATGGCGGGAAGAAACAGAAGGATGTGAAGCCGACGCCGGATTCGCCGCTTCTGAAGCTTGGCATTGAAAAGGTTCCGCCAATCGTAACGTCGGCCGTTCTTCTCGATGCCAAAGCCCATATGGGAAATGGTGAGACGCTCGCACCCGGAACGCTGATCACGAAGGCCGATATTGACGCCATGCTGGAAGCGCAGGGTTTGAGCTGGCGCGGGATCCTCGCAGGCGACGTCGTATATATCTATACCGGCTGGGGCGACGGTTGGAGCGATCCCGATACAGATAAAACCTATTACACAAAAGGACCCGGCCTCAGCATCGACGCGGTCGAATATCTTGCAGAGCGCAAGATCGTCCTCGTCTCGCTCGATAATCCGTTCACGGACCCGGTCGCGGAAGGTCAGCTTGCCCGTGAAGCGCTCCCGCCACAGGGGCTCGATCAGGGCCTGCCCTTCTATATCCACCATTACAACCTTGCGGTCGCGGGCATCCATCAGATCCAGAACGCCAATCTCGGCGCACTTGCCAAAGACAAGGTCTGGACATCCTGCACGATGATTTTGCCGCTCAGATCCAAGGGGCATTCCGGCTCACCGGTGCGGCCGGTCGCAATCGGCGCGCCCGATCAATAGGATAGGAATTAGAGCGGAGTGGCCGAGCTTTTGACCACTCCAACGACATGACTATTCAGGTCCAAGGGAGGATAGTGACCATGAAAAAGGCTTTGATGCTGGCGCTTCTCGGAAGCCTCGCAGTGCTTCCAGTCCGTGCGGAAGAAGCAGTGCTTTCGGCGGTGAGCGCCTTTGCGGAAGGCACGACCTTTTCAAAGAATTTCGAACGCTTCATCGATAAGGCGAATGAGATTGGAAAAGGAACGCTGCGCATCGACTATAAGGGCGGCGGCGGAAAGGTAATGAACCCGTTCCAGCTTGGCGACGCCGTTCGAACCGGTGTTGTGCATATCGGCAATCTGCCCGGCGCGTTTTATACAAAACTAATGCCGGAGGCCGATGCCTTCAAACTTTCGGACTTCTCAATCGTTGAAGAGCGGGAAAAGGGCGCCTGGGAATACGTCAACGATCTCCATGTTGAGAGGATGAATGCTTTCCATCTGGCGCGGCACAAAGACTGTGTTCCCTTCCATCTTTATCTCAACACCAAGATCGACAAGCGCGACCTCAAAGGGTTGAACCTCAGGGTCACCCCGATCTATCGCGCGTTCTTCTCATCCATGGGTGCTTCGATGATCCGTACCAAGCCGGGTGATGTCTATACAGCGCTCGAACGCGGCACTGTGGACGGGTATGGCTGGCCAACGCAAGGCGTGCTCGATCTTGGTTGGCATGAAGTGACGAAGTACCGGGTCGATCCTGCGTTCTACCGCGCCTCTGTCGAAATCCTCATCAACAACACAGAATGGGAAAAGCTCACTGACGCGCAGCGTGACGTTCTGAACGAAGCGGCTGCCTTTGTCGAAGGTCTTTGCAGCGAGGATCAGGCGCTCAACGAAGAAGAGAAAAAGCGTCAAGCGGAAGCCGGTATTGAGACGATCACTTTTGACGGGGCTGAAGGGGAAGCCTGGCTGAAGGATGCCAAAGAAACCGGTTGGGCTGAGTTCGTCAAAAACAATCCCAAGACCGGGCCAAGACTGAAAGAGCTTCTTTCGAAGTAATCTGCCGTTCTGGCGTGTCCTTTTATGGGATCTTGGTCGGGAGCGGACGGTGCATTGATCCGTTCGCTTCTCATCCTTTTAATCTCTGAAGCAGATTTCCTGGCTATTGCACACCTTCAATGACGTCCCTCCTCCGTCTCTACGATTTCACAATCATTGCGCTCGCTGGCCTTGCGGGTGCTGCGATCTTCGCGCTCGCATTTGCGATTACCGCAGATGTGGTTTTGCGCAACATCGGAATTACCAATTTCCCCTGGCTCCTTGAGGTCACCGAATATGTGCTTTTCGGCGCCACGTTCCTTGCGAGCCCCTGGGTTTTGAAAAGAGGCGCGCATGTGCGGGTCGACATTCTGGTATCGAACCTGTCTGGCACCGGCCGTCGAATTCTGGAGTTTGCGGCCGATACACTTGGCCTCTTGGTGAGCGGGTGCCTCGGCTTCTATGCGCTTCGTGTCGCGTTGGAATCCTATGAGCGTGGCGATCTTCTCTTCAAAGAAATCGTCATTCCGGAATGGCCGTTCTTTGCACTCGTTACCTTTGCAAGCCTCCTTTTGTGCGTGGAATTCATCCGCAGGATGGTCGCGAAACCGGAAAGCGCCGCCTGATGGAATGGTATGAGGCGCTCAGCCTTTTGATCGGCACGCTTCTGGTCCTGATGCTGATAGGATTGCCGGTCGCATTCGCCTTTCTCGCCGTCAATATTCTCGGTGCCTTTGTCTTTCTCGGCGGCGGGATCGGCCTTGATCAGCTTGTGCGCAATACTGTTGCATCCGTCAGCAATTTCTCACTCGCGCCCATCCCGCTCTTTCTCCTGATGGGGGAAATTCTGTTTCAGACCGGGGTCGCCTATTCCGCGATCAATGCCATTGACCGGCTGATCACAAAGGTTCCCGGACGGCTATCTATCGTTTCGGTTCTGGGCGGAACGGTCTTTTCGTCCCTCTCGGGCTCGACGATTGCCAATACCGCTGTCCTCGGCAGTGCGCTTCTTCCCGATATGTTGAAGCGCGGTTATCGCCCGACGATTGCGATGGGGCCGATCATGGCGACAGGCTCTATCGCAATGCTGATCCCGCCATCCGCCCTTGCCGTGCTCCTCGGAAGTCTTGCGGGCATTTCGATTGCTAAACTGCTCCTTGCCGGCATTATTCCGGGGCTTTTGATGGCAGCGAGCTTTCTTGTTTATATCACTGTTCGATGCGCCCTCAATCCGTCCCTAGCGCCTGCCTATGACGTTGGCGCGCTTTCCCTTCGCAAACGTCTGGCGCCGTTTTTCATCTATGTGCTGCCGCTTTTCCTGATCTTCATCGTCGTGGTGGGCAGTATCCTCGGAGGTTTCGCGACACCGACGGAATCAGCGGCCCTTGGAAGCGTTGCGTCGGTCATTGCCGCTGCGGCTTACGGCAAGCTCACCCTTTCCGCTCTTCTTCGCGCGCTCATGGAAACTGCGAAAATCTCGGTGATGATCCTCTTCATCATCGCGGCTTCCGTGACCTTCGCCCAGATCCTTGCATTTTCGGGTGCTGCACGCGGTCTGCTCGATCTCATTCTGGCGTTTGACGCCGATACGATGACACTCCTTATCGCCATGCTTGTCGTTCTCCTGATCCTCGGTGCCTTTATGGATCAGGTGAGCATGATCATGATCACCCTGCCGTTCTTTATTCCGCTCGCCCAGGGGGCTGGGATCGAACTCTTATGGTTCGGTGTTCTGATGCTCGTCATTATGGAGATCAGCTTCATGACGCCACCCTTCGGGCTTCTGATTTTCGTTATGAAAGGCGTTGCTCCTCCGGAGATCTCGCTTGGAACGGTCTACATGGCGGCCCTTCCCTTTATTGGGTTATCATTGGGCGTACTCGCGCTTCTCGTGGTCTTTCCGGAACTGACCACATTCCTGCCGGACATGATCCGGCGATAAACGGTGAACCGCATGACAAACGATCCTTCTGTTGCAACGCCAGAAACCGCCGCCGAAGCCATTCTGCTTCGCCTTAAACAGCACGGCATCGACTATTTCTTTGCGAATGCCGGAACGGATTTTGCGCCGATCATCGAGGCTTACTCAAAAAATGAACTTGGAGACGGAGACGCGGATATTCCAATCCCGCTTATCTGCCCGCATGAGAACGCGGCGATCGGTATGGCGCACGGGTTTTACGTTGCGACGGGCCGTCCGCAGGCAGTGATGCTTCATGTCAATGTCGGGCTCGCCAATGCCCTGATGGGGATCATCAACGCGGCAAGCGATCAGATCCCGATTTTCGTGATGGCAGGTCGGACACCCTCAACAGAAGGTGCGCGGCTTGGTGCGCGCAGCCTGCCGATCCATTGGGGGCAGGATATGCGCGATCAATCGGCGATCGTGCGGGAATTCGTCAAATGGGATTACGAGATGAAGCTTCCCGACCAGGCGGCCGATCTCATCGATCGGGGCTATGCGGTGGCGATGAGCCATCCACGAGGGCCGGTCTATCTCGGCCTTCCAAGAGAGGCTCTTGGCATGGCCTGGGAGGAGCAATTTCCCTTCGGGGAGAAACGCCACGCTCTATCGTCACCGCCAGCCCCGACCAAGGAAAGTGTCGAGGAAGCGGCCCGTCTCATCAAGATGGCAAAAAAACCAATGTTGATTTCCCAACGGGGGGATCCGCTAGGCGCTCTTGGTCAAGCGGTGGAACGGTTTGCTGAAAACCATGGCGTCGCGGTTGCCGAATTCTGGACAACAGGCAATCTGATGGCGACGGATCATCCGATGCATTGCGGGTTTGATCCAGGACCGCTTCTGGAAGACGCCGATCTTGTCATCGTGCTCGATGCCATGGTGCCGTGGCTCAATGGCTTTACGCCGCCAAAGGACGATGCCGTGATCATTCAGATCGGCGCGGATCCGTTGTTTTCCCGCGTGCCGGTCCGTGGGTTCCGGTCCGCTCTCAATCTGACAAGCCTCCCGGTCGCGGCGATTGAAGCGCTCGATGCGGCGCTTTCGAGCGATCCCGCACGCGATGACGGTGCGATTTCTGAGCGGCGCAAGGCGATTGCAGCCTTGTCCAATGCAAAGCGCGAGCAGGCGCGGGAGAAAGCGGAAGCCGGTGCCGGTGATCCGATGACGCCCGCCTATGTCAGTAAAGTTCTCTCTGACTGCTTTAAGGGCGAAGACGCGCGGATTTTTTCCGAACTTGGCTGTGATCCGGCCTTCATGCGCTTTGAGGGCGCAAACCAGTTTCATTCCCATGCGCTTGCAGGCGGTCTTGGATGGGGACTTCCGGCAGCGCTCGGTGCTGCGCTTGCCGAACCGGATCGGATCCATGTCGCCTGTGTCGGGGACGGGTCTTATATGTTTGCGAACCCCGTCGCCTGTCATCAGATTGCCGAAGCGCACGGCCTGCCGATACTCACCATCGTATTCAACAATGCGGTCTGGAATGCAGTGCGCAAGACAACTCTCATGATGTATCCGACAGGGCATGCCTCGCGCATGAATACCGTGCCGCTCTCATCGCTCGCACCTAACCCTGATTTCACCAAAGTGGCGGAAGCGAGCCGGGGTTTTGCGCAACAAGTGGAGCGGCCAGAGAATTTACGGCCCGCAATTGAGGAAGCGCTGTATGTGATCAAAAATGAGCGGCGGCAAGCCCTGCTCGATGTGATCGTCTCGCAAGGGTGAAAGACACAAAAAAGCCGGGGCGAGCCCCGGCTTTTTGAATTCTGAATTCTTTGCCTTGATTATGCGCGACGACGACGGCGCGCAATCATCAGGCCACCAAGAGCCGCACCGAGCATCAAGATCGGTGCCGGGAGTGGAACAGCAGTTACCGTGATGCTTCCAATCCGGAAATTGTCATTGCCGCCAATTGCGCAGATGCCGAATGAGCGACCGGTTGCATCAGGATCTGAGGCAAAAGAAGAGACAATAACTGTGCTCAACACATCTTCAAAGTTCACGACACGGTCAAATGAAACACCATCCACGGAACCGA
>JBCDCU010000133.1:0-9112 GCA_039181265.1 Pseudomonadota bacterium
CGGCATGACCCGTATGCCGAAAATCCAGGAAGTCGTGAAAACCTTCTTTGGCAAGGAGCCGCACAAGGGTGTGAACCCGGATGAAGTGGTCGCCATGGGTGCTGCTATTCAGGCCGGCGTCCTGCAGGGCGATGTTAAGGATGTCCTTCTCCTCGACGTGACGCCACTCTCGCTCGGCATTGAAACGCTTGGCGGTGTGTTTACCCGTCTCATCGACCGCAACACCACGATCCCGACCAAGAAGAGTCAGGTTTTCTCGACAGCGGAAGACAGCCAGAATGCCGTGACGATCCGCGTGTTCCAGGGCGAACGCGAAATGGCGGCCGACAACAAAATTCTCGGCCAGTTCGATCTCGTCGGTATTCCGCCGGCACCGCGCGGTATGCCGCAAATCGAAGTCACCTTCGACATCGACGCCAACGGCATCGTCAATGTGTCTGCGAAAGACAAGGGCACCGGCAAGGAACAGCAGATCCGGATCCAGGCCTCTGGTGGCCTGAGCGATGCCGACATTGATCAGATGATTAAGGACGCAGAAGCCAATGCGGAAAACGACAAGCAGAAGCGTAAGCTCGTCGATGCCCGTAACCAGGCCGAAGCGCTTGTTCATTCTGCAGAAAAATCACTCGCAGATTACGGCGACAAGGTCGGTGAAAGTGATCGACAGGCAATCGAAGCCGCAATTGCTGATCTGAAGACAGCCGTTGAAGGCGATGATGTCGATGAGATCGAAGCGAACTCCGAGGCCCCTGCTCAGGCGAGCATGAAACTCGGCGAAGCCATGTATGCTGACCAGCAGCAGGCACAGGCTGAGGCGGATGCGGAAGCCGATGCGGCCAAGGACGATGATGTTCTGGATGCAGATTTCGAGGACGTCTCTGACGACGAAGAAAAGAAATCGGCCTAAGCGAGCCGGTCAAGAAACAAAGGGCCGGCGCCAAAAGCGCCGGTCTATCTGATTTAAAGAGCAGGTTCCGAGGGAGCGTTTTGTGATCGTGGTTTCCGCACAAGCCTTTCCCCCGAAGTCAGGCGGCATTGAAGCCCTCCTATCAGGCATGGCAAGGCACGCGGTCGCAAGCGGTCACCAAGTGACGGTGCTTGCCGACGGCGGCACGCGCGCACGTCGCTTTGATCAATTGGCAGACGAGCCCTATCGGGTCGAAAGATTCGGTGGCTGGAAGTTGGTCCGCCAACGCGTGAAAGCGCGCCGCCTAACGCAGATTCAGAAAACCCGTCCCGTCGAAGCAATCTACACTGACAGTTGGAAGAGTCTCGAACACGCCAATATTCGCAAAGGCGTTCCTGTGGTTGCCTGGGCGCATGGCAATGAGTTTCCCGATGACGGTGTCACGAAGAAAACGCGGATCGCGAAGGCACTTTCGAAGGCAAGTCACCTTCTCATAAACTCCCAAGCGACGGCTTTGCGTGCGGCTCCCTATCTACCGAGCGGGCTCTCAACAAGCATCATCAATCCGCCGGTTGAAGCGCCTTCTGTCATAAAGGCCGAAGAGGCGGCCCGGGTGGACGACATTTGGCAGGATGCTTATCCGCGTCTTTTCAGCATGTGCCGCCTGATCGAGCTTAAAGGCATAGACCGCGCGATCGAGGCCCTTCCGAAAATCCTCAGCCGGTTTTCCAAGGCACGCTATGTGATCGCCGGTGCCGGGGATGATCTTTCACGACTGAAACGTATCGCGGATAGCCTTGGCATCAATGACAGGCTCTCCTTCATCGGCTGGATCGACGGCGGTATGAAATCCGCACTTCTGTCGTCTGCAACTCTCTTTCTTCAGCCGGGCCGCACCGTTGACGGCAAACAGGAAGGCTATGGGATGGCCTTCGTTGAAGCTGCAGCCCACGGTCTCCCGTCAATCGCCGGAATTGCCGGCGGAACATCAGAGGCTGTGGTTGCTGAGCGCAGCGGGCTTCTGGTCGATACAACCCATCCAGAGACAATCGCCGATCGGATCCTCACACTTCTTGAGGATGAACCGAGCTATCAGGCGCTTCGTCGGACGTCTAAAATTCATGGTGAACGCTGTTTGTGGCACAATCAGATCGGCCGCGTGCTGGCTGCTGCCGGATTAACGATCCGCCAGTCTCCCGCGACACGTGCCGCGTCACCGATGACATGAGATTGGAACACGGATTATGGCCAAGCAAGATTTCTACGACATGCTCGGGGTTCAGCGCGACGTTGATGAGAAAGCGCTGAAGAGCGCATTCCGTAAGCGCGCCATGGAGTTTCACCCCGACCGCAATCCCGGGGATGAGCAAGCGGAAGCGAAATTCAAAGAAATCAATGAAGCCTATGAGATCCTGCGTGATCCGCAAAAGCGTGCGGCCTATGACCGTTTCGGCCATGGTGCCTTCGAAAATGGCGGAGGTGGGTTCAATGGCGGCGGTGGTTTTGGCCAGGATTTCGGGAGTTCGGTTTCCGACATCTTTGAAGAATTCTTCGGCGACGTTATGGGCGGGCGGCGCGGCCGCGACAGAGGACGCGGCGCCGATCTTCGCTACAATCTTGAGATCTCGCTCGAAGATGCATTCGAGGGAAAGACTGCCGAGATAGAGGTTCCGTCCACGGTCTCATGCGAAACGTGCTCGGGAACCGGTGCGAAACCGGGTACGAGCCCGACGACATGCCCCAGTTGTCAGGGATCAGGGCGAATTCGGGCAAGTCAGGGCTTCTTCTCCATTGAACGGACCTGTCCGACGTGTCAGGGACGGGGTGAGATCATCACGGATCCTTGCACTGTCTGTTCCGGAACAGGCCGTGTTGCCCGCGAACGCAAACTTTCTGTCAACATCCCATCGGGTATTGAGGACGGAACCCGGATCCGCCTTGCGGGCGAAGGCGAGGCGGGTGCGCGTGGCGCGTCTGCCGGTGACCTCTACATTTTCATTTCGATCCGGCCGCACGAATTCTTCCAACGCGAGGGCGCTGACATTTTCTGCCGCGTCCCGATTTCGATCACAACGGCGGCCCTCGGCGGGGATTTCGAAGTTGCGACGGTGAACGGCGCCAAAACGCGCGTCAAAATTCCGGAAGGCACCCAGAGCGGTCGGCAATTCCGGCTGAAGGGCAAAGGCATGCCGGTTCTCCGCTCAACCCAGACCGGTGACATGTACATTCAGGTGCAAATCGAGACACCGCAGAATCTGACTCGCCGCCAGCGCGAACTCCTGGAGGAATTCGAACGCGAATCATCGGAGAACAACAATCCGGAATCGTCAGGTTTCTTCGCGCGCATGAAGGACTTCTTCTCCGGATCCGAGTAAATCTCCCGCTATTTCGCTGAGGCTTTCCGCGACAGGATCAGGGACTACGATATTTCGACGGAAAATGTGATGGGAATGGGTGCCTTGCGTGGTTTTCATGATCAGGCGGACCCTATATGGCTTCTCAAGGCGGCCATTGAGGCCCCTTCCATCTAAATGCTCTCCCTCATGTAGACAGCGAGGACATCATGACCGCCTCAATTCTGGTCTTTGCCGGTTCCACCCGGAAGGGATCCCACAACGTGAAACTCGCCAAGGCCCTCGTTACCGGCCTTGGAAACAAAAATGCGGATGTGGAATATCTCGATCTTTTCGACTATCCGTTGCCGGTGCTGAACGAGGATATTGATGTTCCTGAAAACGCGCACGCACTTGCGAAAAAATTCGCAGCGCATGACGGCTTTATCATCGTGTCGCCGGAATACAATTCGTCACTGACACCACTTTTGAAGAACACCCTGGATTGGGTGAGCGTCACAAGAGCACCCGACGGCCATTCCTATGGTCCTTACGCTGATAAGTTCGTGTTTCTCTGTTCAGCGTCTCCCGGGAGCATTGGCGGACTTCGCGGCCTCTATCATCTGCGTTCGGTGCTCATGAATGTCGGGGCTGAAATCCTGACGCCTCAGCTTGCAGTCGGAAATGCTGGCTCTGCAATTGATGACAGCGGTTCGCTCACCGATCCGCGCCATCAGAAAATGATGGAAAAAGGCCTCAACGCGCTCATACATTCGATTGAGTGCCACAAAGCTCACCAGGCGGCGTGAAGCAGGTTCGTCCATGAGTTTCGATATTCGCAATCCATCGCCTGCAGAACGGCTGATCCTACCACTTGACCTTTCGAGCGAGGCGGAAGCCAGGGCTATCGTCGATGAACTGGGCGATAGCGTTCATTTTTACAAACTCGGCTATCAGTTTCTCTATGCAAACGGGTTTTCCTTTGCAGAAGCCCTTAAAGCGGAAGGCAAACATGTCTTCATCGATTTGAAACTCCTCGATATCGATAATACGGTGCGCGGCGGAATTGCGAGCCTTTGCCGGTTAAAACCGGATTTCATCACGCTTCATGCTTATCCACAGGCCATGCGCGCCGCCGTCGAGGGCCGGACCGATCCATCCGTCAATCTGCTTGCGGTGACCGTTTTGACGAGCCTTGACGATGAAGGGCTCAAAGAGGCGGGTTACAAAGATATCCGCACCGGCGAGCTTGTGATCAAACGGGCGCACCAGGCTCTTGATGCGGGCATTGACGGCGTCGTCTGTTCAGCGGTCGAAGCAAGCGTCATCCGCAATATGGTGGGACCGTATCTTCTTTTGGTGACGCCTGGCATCCGTCCGAAGGATGCCGAGGGGGATGATCAACGGCGGGTGACCACACCATCAATGGCGATTGAAAACGGTAGCGATTACCTTGTTGTCGGCCGTCCGATCCTCAATGCAAAAGACCGCAAAGCAGCCGCTCTTTCTATTGTTTCTGAAATCACTGAAGCTTTAGAAAAAACCAAATAGCACTGCCAGGAGCTGCAATTTTGGCCCTGTCCACATCAGTTTCGGGACGAATGGGTTTGCATTTTTGATTTCGCGCGCTTTATGATCCGGGCGCTTTTTCAAGGGAGGAAAGAATGGCAAAAGGATATTGGATCGCCCGCATGGATGTACGCGACCCCGAAGCCTATAAAGGATACGTCGAGGGGGCGAGATCCGCATTCCAGCGCCACAACGCCAAGTTTATCGTGCGGGGTGGAGCCGTCACCGAACTTGAGGGCGGTTCCCGTAGCCGCAATGTGGTGATTGAATTTCCGAGCGTTGACGCTGCCATCGCCTGTTACAAAGATCCCGACTACCAGGAAGCCATGAAAATCCGTCAAGCCCATGCTGATGGTGAACTCATCATCGTGGAAGGCTTCGACGGATAACTCGCCCCTCCGGCGGCCCGACGGCTCTCGAGACCCTCTAAACTTTACAGACGTTCTGCGCGGATCTTCGTGTCCCTGGCGAGCACGTCCATGGCGAGATAACCTGCTACCTTCATGGCAGGATCGAAAAACCATGATGGGGCAAGCTTGCGGTCATATTCAAGCGTCACGGACAGGCGTGTACCGCCCGCTTCCGGGGAAAGGTCATAGATCAGGTAACGATGGGCGATCCAACGTCCGGTCGGGCTGGTGTCGGAAAGGACCTTGAAAACAGCACGCCTGTCTGTGCTTTCGACGACCTGCATCGACAAAAGGCCTTCACCAGGGCGGCCTTTGATCTTCACGACCCGCTTTGCGTGAAGTCCGGTTCCCTCATCAATGACCACATCCACGGGCTGCGGGAAAATATGCAAGATCTCCGGTAGCGGGAAGCTGGGTGCCGTCGCTGTTTGCATGGCCGCCCACACCTTTTCCGGCGAAACGGACACATAATGTGTTGCAGTAGCCTTCCCGTTTGTTGCGAAAGTGTAAGCGTTCGGGACACCTTCAAGACTGGACGCACAAATAAGGACCGCGCCAGCAACCAGACTTCCAGCATCCCACAAGCGCGTGTCTTTCCCATCTGATTGTCCCGGTCGAAGCAAAGCCCATACGAGCACTAACACCTTAAAGACTGCATAGACGGCAAGCGCGGGAAGCGACACAACAATAGCAAGTATGAAAAGACAGACTATGACCGCAAAGATACCGCTCAAAGCATCGCCAATTTGACCGAAAACACCAACATTGCTCTCGGCAGGCATTGGCGCAAGCAGGCTTGCAACTCCGACAAAGAGAACGATCCCGGCACAGGTTTTTGCGCACCGCAAATAGACAAGGATTGAAAACCCGGCTTTGTTTTCCCTTCTGATAAGAAGCCACGCAAGATGGACGACCATGATAATGAAGAGCGGCGCAATAAACTGTAGACCGGTTTTCACATATTGCGTCTGAGAGATATGCCACGCATAGGCCAGGGCGAAGCACCCGCCGACGAAATGAGGGACGATCCGCTCCAACGACGCGACGGATTTCAAGCGAAAAACAGTCATGCCCTACCTCGTAGATCGACGAGATTCGACCGCTCGGCGATGGTCTCCGGCGTCGTCAGATTCGACGCGAGGCCACAGGCGTTCATTGCCCTTAAAACCCACCAGCCGGGGTCGAATTGATCATCGCGCAAGCCCAGTTTCGCAGATCCCGGAAAGGCATGATGATTGTTGTGCCAACATTCGCCAAACGTGATCAATCCGAGGTGGGGGATATTGTGTCCCTGTACAGAGGCGCCTTCGAGGTGCCAATCACGCTGTCCTTTATTGTGGGCAAAGTATCCGACAAGCCAGTGACCGAAAACGGATATGGTCACACGGCCACAAATCCCCCACGCAACCCATCCCCAGCCACCAATCGAGAAGAGCAGGAGACCAAGCGGCACTTGCTGGAGCATCGCCGTTCTTTCCAGAAACCGGTAAAACCGATCGTTCTCGAGTTCATCCGGATAACTGAATTCGGGTGGTGATTGAAGGTGAAGTTTGCAGTGAAGCTGCCACCAGAAGTCGGTGACGATATCGCGCTGATGGGCCAGAAAAGGATGGCACGTTGATTGCCGCTGCGCCCAGTCGCGCATGTCATGCATATACATCATCGTAAATGGTCCGCCGAGGCCAACCAGTGTTCCAAGGTAAATCAAGAGCCGCTCGACCCATTTCGGACTGTCAAAAGCGTTGTGAATTAATTTTCGATGCATTCCGAGCGAATGGCCAAAGCACAAAGTTACTGCGCAAAGAGCCAGAAAGACGAGCACGGCCGAAAACGAGAAGTAGATCGTGCCAAGGACAGCCCATGACAGGGCCATAGCAGTCCACCAGATCGATTTGACCGGTGCCCAGCGCACCTTGCCAGCGACCGGGTCGGCACCGCTTCTAAAATCTATTCTCTCAAAAATCCCCTGATCGCCCCTCCTGGAGCCAAATGTAATTCCCGTCTGCGAATTATTTTTCATAGATTTCTCATTTGTATGGTGTAAATTATAAAGAACTCACTATATAACTATATAGTTAAAAGGTGATATGTCAAATCCAGATCGTATTTTTGAAGCCTTGGGATCGACCGTCCGTCGGAAGATCCTGGCTTACATCTCCGAAGGGCCGCTCAGCGCTGGCGATATAGCGGCCCGATTTGAGATGTCACAACCGGCTGTCTCAAAGCATCTCGCAATCTTGGAAAGTGCTGGTCTGGTCTGGCGCAAGCGCGAGGGACAGTTCGTGCTTTACGGCATGGAACGTAGCACGCTCGCAAGCACACTCGCCGGTTTTCTTCAGGAAGTTTGCCCCCCATCCCGCGCACTCAAAAAAGAACGCCGCGAGAATCTGGTTCAAGAAAATGACCCACTTGGTCCATCGGAAACGTGAGCTGTTAAATCCGCTGGCAACTGCCTCTTAAGCAAGCCTCCCCTTCCACCGGATAGACCTTCCTGCTATAGCCAGCTGCGTTATTCTTGGGGACAACATCTTGGCAGATATGAAACTTCTAATCGCCGGCGCAGGTGGGCGAATGGGGCAGGCGCTTATCCGCGCCGTTCACGCGATGGATGGCGTTGAGGTTGGTGCTGCAATTGACCGTGAAGGCGCGGAAGCCATCGGTGAAGACGCGGGCACACTCGCCGGACTTCCCCATCCGCTGGGTGTAGCGATCACCGAAGATGCTCTTCCAGCCTTTCTTGAGGTCGATGGCGTTATTGATTTCACGGGTCCCGCGGCAAGCGTCCAATATGCTGAATATTCTGCGCAAATGCGGCTTGTCCATGTGATCGGCACAACCGGCTTTTCAAAGGAAGATGAAGCCAAGCTCGTCGCAGCATCACGCCATGCACGGATCGTGAAGTCCGGCAATATGTCGCTCGGCGTCAATCTGCTTGCCGGGCTTGTGCGGCAGGCGGCAGCGGCCCTCGATGCCGATTTCGACCTCGACATTCTGGAAATGCACCACAAGCACAAGGTTGACGCACCGTCCGGAACGGCGCTTCTGCTCGGCAAGGCAGCCGCCGAAGGTCGCGGCATTGACCTTGACGATAACGCTGTCATGAGCCGGGAGGGCCTCACTGGCGCACGGGAACGCGGCACAATCGGCTTCGCGACGTTACGCGGCGGGTCAGTCGTCGGCTCCCATTCGGTGATCCTCGCCGGGGAAGGTGAACGGATCGAACTTTCTCACATTGCTGAGGACAGGGCGATCTTTGCGCGTGGAGCAATCAAGGCCGCTCTTTGGGCCAACGACAAGAAACCGGGTTTCTATGACATGGCCGACGTTCTCGGCCTCTCAAAAGACTAAGTGGAGTAAGAGATTAATGGCAAAGACGCTGGTGCTCGTGCGTCATGGACAAAGCGAGTGGAACCTCAAAAACCTCTTCACAGGCTGGAAGGATCCTGACCTCACCGAAAAGGGTGTTACCGAGGCCATAGAGGGCGGGCGCAAGCTGAAAGACCTCGGCCTTACGTTCGATATTGCTTTCACCTCTGAACTCACCCGTGCACAGCGCACCTGCCAGTTGATCCTCGATGAGATCGGCCAATCCGATCTTGAAACGATCCGCGATCTTGCGCTCAACGAACGCGATTACGGTGATCTTTCGGGTCTCAACAAAGACGATGCGCGCGAGAAATGGGGTGAAGACCAGGTCCATATCTGGCGGCGGTCTTATGATGTCCCGCCACCGGGCGGCGAGAGCCTGAAGGATACCGGCGCGCGGGTCTGGCCGTACTATCTGCATGTTATCCAGCCGCGTGTCATGGGTGGCGACGTGACGCTTGTCGCAGCCCATGGGAACTCGCTTCGCGCCCTCGTTATGGCGTTGGAGGGTCTCACGCCCGAAGAGA
>JBCDCU010000134.1:0-9103 GCA_039181265.1 Pseudomonadota bacterium
AAGGGTGTCGTCGCCTGCGCCGCCCTTTATATCGATGCCGATGACACCCTTTATATCGATGCCGATGACACGATCATCGATGGCGGTGAAGGATTTGACCGGGCGGTTATTCGAGGCGCCCTCGGTGTGACCATCGATCAGGCCGAATCCAGCATCGAACGCGTTGACGGCGGTGATGGTAACGACACAATCGACGGATCCGACACGACTGAGGGTTTCAATCAGTCCGGCAATAACGGCAACGATACGCTGATCGGTGGGACTGGCGCGGATACACAGCGCGGCGGAAACGGTGACGACAGCCTTACCGGCGGTGACGGCAATGACAACCAGCGCGGCGGGTCCGGAAACGATACGCTGGATGGTAACGCTGGAGATGATGTGCTTCAAGGCGAAGACGGCAATGACATTCTGAATGGCGGCGACGGTAACGACCGGCTGACCGGTGGTGAGGGCGCCGACGAATTGAGAGGCGGCGCAGGAGACGACATCCTCTATGTCGATGGCAATGACACAGTCATAGACGGCGGAGAAGGGTTTGACCGGGCGATTATCCGAGGCACTCTCGGTGTGACCATCGACCAGGCTGCAACCAGCATCGAACGCGTTGACGGCGGTGATGGCAACGACACAATCGATGCGTCCGGTCTTCAGGATGGTGTGTTCCAATCCGGCAATGACGGCAACGATACGCTGATCGGTGGTGCTGGTGCGGACACACAGCGCGGCGGAGAGGGGGATGACAGCCTTACGGGCGGTGACGGCAATGACAACCAGCGCGGCGGGTCTGGAAACGATACGATCAATGGTGACGCCGGGGATGATGTCCTTATTGGTGAAGGCGGCAATGATATCCTCAATGGCGGTGAGGGGAACGACCGGCTCGATGGCGGTGACGGCGCCGACGAACTCCGAGGTGGGGCTGGCAACGATACCTTTTATGTGGATGCCGCCGATACAGTCATCGACGGTGGCGACGGGGACGATCGCGTCGTTGTTTTCAGGACATCTGACGACTTCTTCATTGACCAGGCCGCGACCAGTATCGAACGCGTTGATGGCGGTGATGGCAACGACACCATAGACGCATCCGGGCTTTTAGAGGGTGCCCTCCAATTTGGCCGGGCCGGCAATGATTTACTGATTGGTGGTTCGGGCGATGACGCTCAAAACGGAGGCGAGGGCAACGACACCCTGATTGGCGGCGATGGCAATGATGACCAACGCAGCGGCGCCGGAAACGACGTCATCAATGGAGGCGACGGGGACGATTATCTCGACGGCGGCGACGGCAATGATCGTCTGAATGGCGGAGACGGCAACGATAACCTTCGAGGCAAAGCGGGCAATGATACGCTCGATGGAGGTATTGGCGACGATTCTCTGAAGGGGGACGCTGGCGACGATACAATTATCGGCGGTGATGGCGATGACCGGCTGACCGGGGGTGAGGGCGCCGACATCTTTGTCTTCGACAGGACCTCGGGAAACGACAGGATTACGGATTTCCTGGTCGGTACTGATTTGATCGTCTTTGAAAACACCGACGCGGGTTTCGCAGACCTTACAATCGAAGCCGACGGATCAAGCACACTCATCACACTCGATGAGACAACAATTCGCTTATCCAACACCGATGTGCTCGACATAACCGATGATGTTATCCGGTTCGAAGAATTTGAAAGCGGTTTCGTGCCTCCGGACGCTTCGAACGTGATCAATGTGGCGGATCATGGCATCATAGCCGACGATGGAATAGATGACACAGCCGCGATCCAGGCTTTGTTGGATGAAGTCGGTAGCCGCGCGACCTTTTATTTCGAAGACGGTGTCTACGACATCTCAGACACGATTTCGCTCTCGCCGGGCCTTGGAACGACTGTTCCGTCATTCGTGACGATCAGAGGTCAGAGCGAAGAAGGGACGATTTTTAAGCTTGCGGATGGCCTCGACCAGGAGGGACCGATCCTCGACTATCCAGGTGGTGTCGCACAGGCATTCGACAACCGGATATTGGATCTCACTTTCGATATCGGCACAGGCAACACCAGCGCGACCGGTATTACGTTTGCCGGGAACAATCAGGCGGCCATCCGCAACGTCACGATCAAATCAGGCGAAGGCGGCAATATTGGACTGGACCTTGTGGGTCAGTCGGAGTTCGGCCCGGCGCTGATTGAAGGCGTGACAATCGAAGGGTTCGAGACGGGGATCGCGATGGCCTTTCAGGTCAACAGCGTCACGCTCGAAGACATCACTTTACGCGGTCAGGATTTTGGCATCACGAGCAGCCTGTCTCACGTCGCCTTCCTGCGCGACATTGACTATGAGGGACCGGGAACCGGCATTTATAATGCGAGTGTGTCTCGCATGGTGCTCGTTGATAGCGAGTTCACGTCCACGGACGAGACCGTAGAGGGCCAGGCCGCAGTGAGGAACCACTGGCAGCTTCATGCCAATGATCTGACTGCGAATGGTTTTGATTTCACCATCCAAAATCAGATCCCGTCATTCTTCGGAAACGGGCACATATTTGACGTCGAATTGGACGAGTATTTTGGATATGGCGCCTTTGAACGATCGCGCGGCGGAACATTCCAGCTCTTCGAGAGCCCGGATACGAGCCTTGGGCTAGAAGTCAAGGAGACACCGGAAGCCAACTGGAACACAAGCGACGGCGTCTGGGTCAGTATCACCGACTTCGGTGCTGTCGAGGGTGAAGATGCAACGGCGGCGTTCCAGGCGGCCATCGATTCCGGCGCCACAACGGTCTATGTGCCCGACGGTAACTGGACGATTGGTGACGTCATTGTGCGTGGTGACGTGGAGCAGATTCTCGGCTTCGGCCGCTCATGGCTGGAACCCGGCGGTACATTCATAATCGCGGACGGCACGTCTGACAGCGTCATCATTGAGGGTTTCAGGACGGTCTTCACGCAGGACATCACACAGATCGAGCATGACAGCGACCGCACTTTGACCCTTCGTGACTTCACGGCTTTCGATTACCACGCCGTTGCGGATAGCGATCAGGGCGACGTCTTTTTCGCCAATGTGGTCGCGCGCGTAATCAATCTTCACGATCAAAACGCCTGGGCCCGGCAATTGAACGTTGAGGGCGACAACGCATCCAATGGTCTGGAGGCAAAGGTCTTTAATGATGGTGCAACGGCGTGGATCCTCGGGCTCAAAACCGAGGGAGCCGGAACGGTCGTCAAAACGATCAATGGTGGAGCGACCGATCTTCTGGGCTCTTATCACAACGGGTTCGTGGACTTCGATATTCCACGGTTCGTCACCGAAGATGCGAGTTTCTTCACATCCATCGTCGAGGGCTCGACCTTTTCGCAAGGGTTTGATCTTGTCCGTGAAACACGGGACGGCGTGACACGGGAGGGAAATCTCAAAGAAATCTGGAGGTCGGATGGGTATTCGGCCTTTGATGCGTCTTTCTTCGCCGACAGGTTGATCATTGTCGATAATGACGAAGCCGAACTGACCGGCGCTTGGCAGGACGCAGGCGCAGGGTTTCCCGGCAATTTCCTCGGCAGCAACTTTCTTTTCGCCGAAGGGGGAAGCGACGCCGAGATCACCTATTCGGCAACGGCCATCACTGCGGGAACCTATGAGGTGTCGATCAGAACAATCCGCGACGTCGGCGGTCAGGCGCATTCCGGCCATACGCTAGCAAACGACATCACATACGGCACAAGCGACGATGTCTTCGTGTTTGAAGATCTGGACATGCGCAATGCGACCGGTCCCTGGGCAACGTTGGGCACCGTTGAGGTGGAAGCGGGAGAAGAGTTCTTCGTCAGTTTCGATGCGGCAGACGCGGTCGGCACGGTCATCGCGGACTCGGTTCAATTCGAACTTGTCCAGGTCGCTGATCTATCTTTGGGGCAGGATGATTTTCTGGTGTGATGCGTTAGACGTTGCGCATTCGCGATGTTGCGTTTCCCTCCAATCTACATTGCGTTTTGGATGAAGGCACTGCGCGGACCCGTTCCCAGTCCTGCTATGATCGATCCGACAGGATGATAAAAAGCGTGTCCGCCCGCCGTCGCGATCTCGGCATAACGCGCGATGGAAGCTTCTGACAGGCGAGACCACTCTCTCTTGCCGTCGAGCTTCCGTGTTATGCGCGCTTCGTCATAATGGCTTACGAAGACGTTCCGGGTGCCATGGCGATTGGCAATATCCCCGGTATTGCGCCGGTGATGATCGATGGCAAGATGCGCACCGGGCGCTCGCGCTCAACCCCACCGTCTGCCCACGTGCCGGTCCTTTAAGGCTTAAGGGTACCGCTAAAAGCCAATCTGGTTGGTCAGGGTGTGCGGATTCTTCCGTGACTTTTCCTAATGGGCGAAACTGCCCGCTACCTTTGACTATCAAAAGCGAGCCTTGCTGCAAGAGCGGCGAATACAGTCCCGAGGAAGTATCGTGACCATTTCGCGAATGCTTGGGTTTTCTTTGAGAATGCGCCAACACTTCCCGCCAGCAGGACAACGGCACCGTTAACGCCAAGTCCGACGATATTCAAAATAACGGCCAAAATCATGATCTGGACACCGACAGCCCCGTTGGCTGGCTCCACGAACTGGGGAAACAAAGCAAGAAAGAACAGGGCAACCTTTGGATTGAGTAGGTTTGAGAACATACCCTGGTGGAACATGGTAATCATGGAGATGGGTTGGGGAGATGTGGTCTGTGCGGATATTGCGCCGCTTCCGATAAACGTTTGCCATGCCAGATAAGCAAGATATGCAGCACCAAGATAGCGAACCATATCATAAGCATAAGGAACGGTCAGGAAGATCTGAGATAAGCCTAGTGCCAGCACAATTGCATGGGTGAAAGACCCGGCTGACACACCAAGATGTGTCATGAAACCCGCCAAGCGGCCTTGTGCCGCGCTCCGCGCCGCGATCAGCAACATATCCGGGCCCGGCGTTGCGCAAAGCGCGAAGCTGGCGACAGCAAAAAGAAGCATTGTATCCAGGTCTACCAATTGGATGTCTCCCTTGTTGGTGCGTTGCTTACGTCAATCGTTTATCAATGCCGGCAGGTTTGGTTACACCGCCGCCGACCGTTGCCCACTTGAAACACGACACGCCGTCGTCACAATCTCGTAGGGCATTCCTTCAAGGCCGGAAGTCGGTGTCATAGCCTTCGTTCGCAATGTTACCACCCGTAGCGACGATCGCGCCGAGGCGGCCGAGTTCGTCGCCGCATTTTGCGCCTGCACCGTTTCCTCCAGTTAACGCAATCAGCCTTTCACTCTGCGGGTAAATCAGCGGCTTGCCAGACGGGGTGAATGACGTCACGCAACTTCCATAAGAGACTGAAGCATAGGCGAGATCCGGAATCAGCTTGAGGAGGAGATCGCGGAGAAAGTTGCCTACGCTTTCGTCGCCGTTTCCCTGAAACCAGTCTTTCATCTTATCAACGGTCAGAAGTTCGAAGTCTTCGGGATCGCCACCGAGCTTGATGTAGGTTTTACCGTCAGGATAGGGCACCGGAGGCAGAATGTAGGGATCACCGGGAAGGTCAGGCGGTCGGTAGACAACCGAGGGCATGTCCCGCAGCCGCTCCACCTCTTTGTCGGTTAGCTCGAAAAACGTGATGGTCCGGGCATAGACGGTCAAGGGCAGCGGCTCGGGCAGCAGGTCTTCCGTCTTTGAGAAGGCCCCGCAGGCAACGATTGCTTTTTCAGCGAGCACCTCCGTGCCGTCGGCAAGGGAGATCCTGACATGGTTCGGTTCTTCCACAATGCGCCGCGCTTCCTGCCGGTAGATCGACGCGCCATGGTATCTTGCTGCCGAAATCTGCGCGGTGACAAGGCAGCGCGGATTGATCCAGCCACCGTCTCCTTGTTCATAAAGCGCCAAAATCCCGTTCGGGAAATCGAAGAATGGAAATGCGGCGCGCAGCCGCTCCCCACGTAATTCTTGAACCGCGATGTTGCGCTCCGCTCCAACCTGCATTGCGTTTTGGATGAAGGCACTGCGCTGACCAGTTTCCGGTCCGGCCATGATCGATCCGACGGGATGATAAAAGGGCTCGCCGCCCGCTGTCGCGATCTCGGCATAGCGTGCGATGGAAGCTTCTGACAGGCGAGACCAGTCTTTCTTGCCGTCGAGCTTCCGTGTTATGCGCGCCTCGTCATAATGGCTTGCGAAGACGCCATTGTGAGAGGCCTTCGTCTCCGGTTCCGCTGGCCCGATGAGGGCAACCTTTGCACCCATCGTTGAAAGATGCCGAGCAGCCGCACTTCCCATCATGCCAAGCCCGATGACAGCGACGTCGTAGGTCTTCCGGCTATTTGTCATGTGAATTGAAGGCCCATGCAGATGAGACGGTCGGACAATGGCGACATGGACGCCGTCCATTGCGCCTGGACCTTAGCCACGCGCGTTTCGCCGTTCAAGACACCGACGGCATCGGACCGGCAACGCCATAGATTTGCGTGTCGGGCTGAGGGTCACGAACGGCGTCGGTCAAGAACCTGGCGAGTGCCAGACGCGAGACGGATGAGCCATTCAAAGGCAAGAATCCAGGTTCGGCGCGGTATCTTGCGTCATCTGCGTTCGTCAGAAAACCGCATCGTGCGATAATCACTTCAAGGTCTGTACGGCCCAGGGTTTCTTCCATGCGCGTCGCACTCTCAAGAACGGGGCGAACGAGGGTTGCAAGACACTTGTCGACAAGACGCTTGCGCGGAAAAAGCAATGCGCTCGATGTGACAGCAACGCGTCTGAGGTTGGCGGTCCGGGCCGCTTCCACAATGGCGTCGGCAGATCTCCAATAGATCGATGTTGCCCGTCGGGTGGGCCGTCTCCCGCCAAGCGTTGAGATCACCGCGTCCTGGCCTTCGAAAACCGTCGCAAGAAACTTCGGATCACAGGGATCGCCGACGACGACAGTCAACTGACGGTGGTTGATCGAAGGCCGCTTCGCGTGCGACCGGACAATTGCTGTCACCCTGTCACCCCGCGCCAGCGCTTCGCGCACGACCAGATGTCCAGTGCGGCCATTTGCACCCAAAACAACAAGCTTCATTTTTCCGCCTTTGATATTTCTTGACGCCGCCGCAGCGGCTTTGCTTGCGCTATCGAGGACAGATCTATCCCATACGGAAATCGATGGTAAATTGAGGATTATCGTTGTCTTGATATACAAAAAACATCTATATCCAGATCATGAACTTCGACTGGGACCATGCCAAGACGTTCCTCGCCGTTGCCGATGAAGGCTCTTTGTCGGGCGCTGCGCGCGTGCTTGGTCAGACACAACCGACCGTGAGCCGTCAGATGAGTGCGCTCGAAGGGTCGCTCAACGCCACTTTGTTCGAACGGACCGGGCGGTCGGTGACCCTCACCGAATTCGGTATCGAACTGCTTGATCATGTGCGGGGAATGGCGCGCAGTGCGGATATGGTTTCCCGCTCGGCCATGGGGCAATCCCAGTCGGTTGAAGGCCAGGTCCGGATCACCGCCTCGGAATTGATGTCAGCCCTCGTTTTGCCCGAGATCGTAAAGGAGATCGGCAAACAGGCACCGCTCCTCGAGATCGATATCGTTGCAGATAACGGCATCAGGGATTTGGTGCGGCGCGAAGCCGATATCGCCATTCGCCATGCCCGCCCGGAGCAGCCGAACCTCTACGCAAAACGCGTTCGAGATGAAACCATGCGCTTTTTCGCAAGTGCAGCTTATCTTGAAGCGGAGGGGGATCCGACAAGGCGTAATCTCTCCCCCCATCAAATCGTAAGCTTCGTCGAAGCAGATAGAATGCTCGGCTATTTGCTGCCGACAGGTCTCGACCTGACGCGGAAAAACTTTCGTTTCACCTCATCTTCGCAGATTGTGGCGCCTGAGATGGCGCGAGAGGGTCTGGGTCTCGCGATCCTGCCCGAAAGAACGGGGGAGAAATGCCCGGATCTTGTTCCGGTACTGAGCGACATGAACGCTTTCAAGCTATCAACCTGGCTGGTGACCCACAGCGAACTCAAAACCAGCCGCCGCATCCGGCTAGTCTTCGATTGCCTCAGCAACGCGCTTTCATGAAAGAGCGGGTGAGGGGCGGTAATCCTTGTTACCGCTCATGCACGTCTCACCCCCAGATTGGAAACGGGTCGACGAGTTTCGCATGCGCCTTCGAGACGCCGGTGACTTTGCTGCCATGAAGACACGCATCAAGGCTTTCGCGGATTGCCTCTTCATTCATCTCCGATCCGCCGATGAAGACGATTTCCTGCCGCCGGTCGCCCCAGGTGGAGTTCCAGTGCTTGCGGACAAAAGCGACTGATTCAGGGTCACGCGGCCAACGGTCCTTCGGGACGGCGGCCCACCAGCGTCCAAGACCCTCCGTCCGCGTCACCTTTCCGGCAATAGATAATTCGGCAAGCCATTCCGGCCGGGTGGCAAGCCAGAAGTGGCCCTTCGCCCGAAAGACACCTTTGAACCGTTCGCTGAGAAGGGCGTGCAACTTTTCCGGATGAAAAGGACGGCGCGCGCGATAGACGAAGGAGCGCACACCATATTCCTCGGTTTCCGGCGTATGATCCTCAAACTCATAGAGTTCTTTCATCCAGAGCGGATGGGTTTCCGCCTTTTCTTCGCTGTAAAGACCGGTATCGAGAATGGCTTCGAGCGGCGCTTTGCTGAAGTCCGTCTCAACAATCTTGGCATCTGCGTTCAGGCCGCGAACCACCCTTAGAACCTCTTCCCGCTGGTCTGCAGAAATGTCGCTGATCTTGTTGACAATAACGACATCGGCGAACTCGATCTGCTCGACGAGTAGATCAACGAGCGTTCGCTCATCCTCGTCTCCCGCGGTCTCGCCGCGATCGCGCAGGAAGTCCTCTGAGCCGTAATCCTCAAGGAGATTGATCGCGTCGACCACCGTCACCATCGCATCGAGACGGGCAAAGTCCGACAGCGAATGATCGTACTCGTCTCTGAAATCAAAGGTCGCGGCGACCGGCAGCGGTTCCGAAATACCGGTACTTTCAATCAGGAGATAATCGAAGCGTTTCTCGTCAGCGAGGCGCTGGACTTCTTCGAGCAGATCGTCACGCAGCGTGCAACAGATACAGCCA
>JBCDCU010000135.1:0-9078 GCA_039181265.1 Pseudomonadota bacterium
GGCAACGGCATCTTTTGTGAGTGGATAGGGGGCGTACGGGCTCCGTTCCGGCTTGCCGCCGTGAGGAAATGAACTTAATTGCTTGAAGACTGGCATCGAAAGGTCTTTGGGCTGAGAGTGAGAGATGACAGAATCTAAACCCATTGGATGGGAAGAACTCGACGCACTGCAAGCCTTGGCGCGCGGCGCGAACCTCGAGCTGATGCGAAACCCGCTGGCCAAGCTCACCGAGGCTTTGAATCTCGGTGGCTACAAATTCTGCATTGCGTCACCCGAATCCGACGGATACCGGATCCTTGCCGTGATTGCGGGAGGAGATCTGGAGACGTCGCCGGAAGGGTTTCTGGACACGAAGATCGGGCCAAGCGATCCAATCTTGTGGGAGAGCTATCGCAGCACGACACCGGTCAGCTGGACACCCTATTTCTCTGATCCGCACTTAATGGAAGTCAGCGGCGTCAGTGCGCTTGCAAAGCGCGGTGTTTCCTCCGGCGCCTCCATTCCGATTCTATCACGCAACGATTCCTGCCGGGCTTCGCTTTGCGTATCGGGCGCGAAAGAAGAGGCGCCTGTGGCGCTGGATCTGCGGTTGCCTGCCTTCTGGCCGCTCCTAAGGCTTGCCGGTCTTGCCCTTTTCGAATCCGGGATGGCGGAGGCCGCCGAGCGGGAACGCAGTGTTCTGACACCGAGTGAAACCGCAGTTCTCTCTGCACTTTCTGATGGTCTGAGAATCAAGGAAGTTGCCGTGAAGCTCGGAAAGTCCGAGCGAACCATCCGCAATCAGCTCGAATCGGCGCGGGTCCGGATTGGTGCCGCGACCACAATCGAAGCTGTGGTGCGCTGGAAAAGCGGCTCGACGATGGGCTAGCGACGGACCCCGCTGCCCACGCGATAAAATCCATGTTTGCCAATTAACCATCGCGCTTTTCGCGAGCGCGATACTATTTGACATTTGTTTCAGTATCGTCTTTAATTTCTGTCATGACAGAAATTACGAAACATGATGACACAACGCGACAGCTGCCGGAGGCGGTTGAAACGTTCGTACTCCAATGGGGGGATCTTGGCGGCAAATGGGGCGTCAATCGTTCCGTGAGCCAGATCCACGCATACCTCTATTTGGCCGACCACCCGATGACAGCGGAGGAGGTTGCCCATGATCTCGACATGGCGCGCTCCAATGTCTCCAACTCTCTAAAAGAACTCATGAACTGGAACCTGATTTATCGGGTGCCGGTGAGGGGAGACCGGCGCGATCACTTCGTCGCAGAGACAGATGTCTGGGAAATCGCATCTCGCATAGCAGCGGGCCGTAAGGCTCGGGAGATCGACCCGGCGCTGGCGACGTTGCGCAATTGCGTCGCCCGTGCGGACGGTGATCCGAATGTCAGCAAGGAAAAGCTCAAGAAGCTGACCGCCATGCTGGAGTTCACCGAGGCCGCCGAGCGCTGGTACCAGCAGATGCTCTCAATGCCACAATCGAAACGCGCAATGCTCTTAAAGCTCGGCGCGAAGATTTCTTCCTTCCTGCCAGGTGGGAAGAGCTAACAGATCTTTTTCAAACGGAGCCATAGAAATGGCCACTATATTAGAAGCCATAAACACTCAGATTGGGCCGGAACCGGCAAGACTCCCCGATGGCCGGTTCCAGGATCTCTTGACAGAAGAGGAATGGGAGGACCTTCCCGAACCCGTTCAAAAACGATTTTCAAGGCGCGTTAAAGGCGGTGCCACCATCGTTTATGTCGGCAAGATCCGGGTTATGAAAATGAACCGCCTGGGCCGGATCCTGACGAACTTGTTGAGGCCGTTTGGTGCGCCGCTCCCTCTCTATTCTGACATTGGAACGCCCACAGTCGTAAGCGTTACGGAAGATGCTTCAACGGGAGGTCAGATCTGGACACGGCTTTATGCTAACCGGCACGGCTTCCCGCAGATGGTGCATTCTGCGAAGCGGTTCAGCGGCCCGACCGGTCTTGAAGAATATGTCGGCTACGGCGTCAGTATTGCGCTCAAGGTGCGGGTTCGTGGAAAGCGCTTGAGCTTTGAGAGCGCGGGATATTACTGTAAGCTCTTTGGAAAAAAGATCCGCATTCCGCGCGCTTTGATGCCGCTCGATCTGGTCGTCACCCATGAAGCCTGCGGACGGGACTGGTTTACGTTTTCTCTTAATCTGAGCGCCCCTTTGTTTGGCACCCTGATCTACCAGGAAGGGCTTTACGGGGAGGAACGGCAATGAGCGAAAAAGAGACCTTTGAAGCCAAGGCGATATGGCTCTTCGATAGCGTCTGTGTGCTCTGCGACGGGGCTGTCCAATACACGCTCGACCATGAAAAAGCGCCCACGATCAGGTTTGTCTCCGTCCAGTCGGAAGAGGGGCAAGGGATTGCACGCGACCACGGCATTGATCCCGACAACGCGGACACTTTCCTTTTCATCGAAAACGGCGAGGCACTTGCGAGGTCCGATGGTGTGATCGCGCTTTCCAGGCACCTGACCGGGCTGTTCTCGTTGCTCAAATTTGGCTGGCTCGTGCCGCGTTTTCTTCGCGACTTCGCCTATGACCTCGTCGCCCGCAACAGATACCGGCTTTTTGGCAAACGGACCGCGTGCCGGTCAGTCTCACAAGAGACGCGGGCACGCTTTGTATTACAGGAGGCAGCATGATGCGAACGATCCTCATCCTCGGCGGAACCGGTGTCTTCGGGAAGTGCCTTGCGCGCCATCTCGCGCAGTTTCCCGATATTGAAGTCATTGTTTCGTCGCGAACAGCGGAAAAGGCCCAGGCCACCGCGAAAGAGATAAAGGCCGAGTATCCGGATTATGCGATATTCGGCGAGGGATTGGACCATCGGCATTGCTTTCGAGAAGCGCTTGAGGGGCTTCAACCCTTTGCGGTTGTCGATTGTTCAGGCCCGTTTCAAACTGCCGAATACGACGTCGCGGACGCGGTGTTGCACACCGGGAGCCATCTGATCGATCTTGCCGACGCGCGGAATTATCTCTCCGGCTTCGCTGCCAATCTCGAAGAAAGTGCGGACGACAACGACGTCTGTGCCTTCACCGGCGCAAGCTCGTCGCCAACCCTTTCCGGTTGCGTCGTTCGCCATCTCGTTGAGGGATGGCGTCGCGTTGACACGATCGATATGTGCATCACGCCGGGTGGAAAAACCGACGTCGGCCGGTCGGCGATCGAAGCGATCATGACCTATGCCGGAGAGCCGGTGCTGACCTGGCGCAACGGCAAAATTGAAGAAATCATCGGATGGGGACATTCCGAAACCGTCGATGTGCCGGGACTTGGCAATCGTCGTATATCTCCTGTCGAGACGATCGATCCTGAGCTTCTGGGTGACATGTACAACGTCCAGTCCCGTGTAACGTTTTCTGCAGGCCTTGAATCCTGGCTCGAGCAATGGGGTATGGAAGCCTTGGCGCGTCTGCGTAAGAACAGACTTCTCCCGCATCCAGAACGCTTCACATCTTTCCTCCTCAAAGCTCGAAAGCTCACCCGGACATTCACAACCGACAGAGGCGGTATGCGCGTCGAGGTGAGGGGGCTCAATGCTGCAGGTGAGCAGGAAAGGGCGGAGTGGTCGCTTTTTGCGCGTGACGGCGACAGCCCGTTCGTACCGATCCTTCCGGCGGCGGCACTCTTGCGGCGCCTTTTGAATGGTGACGTTAAACCGGGCGCCCGATACGCGTTCGAAGACCTCACGCTTTCCGATATCGCCGATGAAATGGTGGGCTATTCCATCTGGACAAACATCCGCCGTGATACGCTTCAAGAGAGCGCTTTTCGGAATAATCTCGGTAGGAAGCGCTTTGATGCGATGCCATCGCCGATACGCGTCTTTCACAGTCCCGATGGGCCTGTTGTCTGGTCAGGAAAAGCCGATGTTGAAACGGGACGTGGTCCACTCCATGCATTGATCACCCGCCTGTTTGGTCTTCCAAAATCCGGGCAAGACATTGACGTCACGGTTGCTGTCGACCGACCCTGGAAAGGATCGACACAGTCCGAACGCTGGGTGAGGGACTTCGCGGGTAACTCGTTCCACTCCGTGTTGACTCACCATGAAGACGGCACCTTCACCGAACGGTTCGGACCGATGTCGTTCAAAATTGGTTTGAAATCCGATTCCTCCGGCCTCGAAATGCCGGTAACGGGCTGGCGCTTCGGCCCAATTCCGATGCCACGTTTTCTCGCCCCGAAATCGGAGGCGAGGGAATATCGGGACGAGAAAGGCCGTTTTGTCTTTGATGTCAGGCTCAGCCTGCCAATCGTTGGTCTCCTCGCCCATTACAAAGGCTGGTTGAAGCCCGTTGAACGAAGACGGGAAAACGGCAAAACAGGTGAGAATGACGAGCGAACGCCTCTGTCTCTCGAAGCGTCCTGATCCCGTAAACTGCGAATTGAAAGCACCGGGAAACGCCCGGTGCTTCTTTGTCACTACTCTTTGACGGCTTCGATTTCGATCACAAGATCAAGGTTCGGTCCGAGACCGAAATCGCTCACTTTGTTCATCCCGAAATCGAGTGCGGAGAGACTGCCCGTGGCGGAAAACCCGGTTTTTACGGTGTTGGCGTCCCAGGGAAGCGGCTTCTCGTCATTCCATTGAACATCAAGCGTGACGGGCTTGGTGACGCCTAGCATGGTGAGATCGCCCGTGACTTTACCGGTCCGGTCTCCGGTCTTTTCAACCTTCGTGCTCTTGAATGTGATTGTCGGAAATTCAACGGCATTCAAAAAGTCCGGGCTCCGCAAATGGTCGTCACGGTCTTTCGAGTTTGTGTCGACGCTTGCCGCATTAATGGTGACATCCAGGGTGCTCTTTTCGACATTCTCAGGGTCGAACGAAATATTGCCCGAAACCTCGCGGAAAGAGCCGAGCGCTTTCGCCCAACCAACGTGATTGATCGCGAAATTTACCCAGGCATGGGCTGGATCGATCGCATATTTCGTAGCAGCAAAGGCGGGGGAGACGGCACTGGTTGCTATCGATAGGGCAACGAGTGGAAGAAGAAGCTTTTTCATTGGGATTTTCCTCATTTGTTTGAAGGTTCGTTTTGGGGAAGGGTGGTTTTTCATCCGATCGGAAGGAACGGGACAAAAACCGCAATCAGACCGGGCACTAAGGCGAGTGACGCCATTGCGATGGGCTGAATTCTGGAAGGCAGGCCCTGGAAACGGGCCGCATAAGCCGGAACAAGCAGGATGAGAAGCGTGGCGAGTCCAGCGAACGGATTAAGCTTTGGCGCGAAGAGAAGGCTGGAGGAAAACGCTGCCGCGACAGCAAAAAGAATGAGCCATGAGACTGCGTTCGGAAGGGTAGGGATACTGTTGCCCCTTCCGATCAGTTCTGCCGCGTATCTAACAAGCAGATAACCGCCGATGAAAGCTGCGAACGCTCCGCTCATCTGCGCCATACCGATATATCCACCAAGGAGGCTGACGATGGCTGCGGCAATGGCAAAGATCAGCGTCGTGACCGGCCAGAGATATGGGTTATCCGATTGGCGCACATTGAGGTGGCTTGCCGCGGCGAAAATCACGAGCGGGAGGATGAACCAGAGCGCAAAATAGATCCCGTCATCGCCGGAAAGTTTCCTGATCCCGATCCAGCAAATCGACGCGCCGAGTATGATGGCAGCGATTACCGCACGATAAGCCGGGGTCCATGCAAAGAGACTGATTGCAAGCACACCGCCAAAGCAGAGCACGTAACCAAGCTTGTGCTTGGACGCGACCGGCGGGAACGGCGGCATCCCTTCGAGAAACCAGTAAATGATAGGGATCGCGAGTGCGGCGAAGACGCTTGCGATGACCGCGTGGGAATGCTGCGAGACCCCTGATGACGCAGCACAAATGATTGCCAGGCCATTCCCGAGCAAGAAAGGGGCGAGCACCCCGGTAAGAAGCAATCCTGTCATGGTCATCCTCTTGGATTTTCACGAAGACAAAAGGGTCCCCGCCCGCCATCCGGAACCGGCGGCAGTTGATTGTGTGTTCGGTCAGATTTGAGTGGGTGTGTGGGTTAGCGGGCCGTCATGCCATAACCTCTTCTTGTGAGGGTATCGTAAGGCCGAGAATGCGGCGTGCGTCCGTAGTGCTCGCAACCGGTCGCTCGTGGAGTTCGCAGAGCCGGACGGTCTCGCGGACCAGAGCAGCATTGGATGGTGCCAGCCTGTCGCGATCAAGGCGCACATTATCCTCAAGACCGGTGCGCGTGTGGCCGCCAAGTTCTATCGACCATTCATTCAAGGTGCGCTGATGGCGGCCTATACCGGCGCCGCACCAAGTCGATTGGGGTGACAGGCGTTTCAGCGTCTTGATGAAAAACTCGAAACTCTCACGATCGACCGGCATCGCGTTCTTTATCCCCATGACAAACTGGACGTGGAGAGGCCCTTTCAGGCGTCCATCCTTTTCCATCAAGACCGCATGGTGGATGTGGCTTAGGTCAAAGGCTTCGATCTCAGGTTTTACCTCGTAGGTCAGCATCTCAGATGCGAGCCAATCGACGAGGTTTGGCGCGTTTTCGTAAACCCGTGTCGGGAAATTGTTGGAGCCGACGGCAAGGGACGCCATATCGGGACAAAGCGGCAGCATACCGCCTCGTTCACGGTCCGCACCCGATCGCCCGCCAGTTGAAAACTGAACGATCAGGTCAGGGCAGTGTTTGCGCAGCCCCTCGAGCAAGCGTTGGAAACGATCCGGGTCCGAAGTGGGTGCTCCATCGTCCTGCCTCACATGGCAATGGGCGATGGTGGCGCCCGCTTCAAAGGCTTCTTGCGTACTTTCAATCTGCTCAGAGACTGTAATCGGCACGGCGGGATTGTTGGATTTCTGCGGCAGGGAGCCGGTGATCGCAACCGTGATGATACAGGGCTCGGTCCGGGTGTTTTCAAAGGAGGAAGTGGTCATGTCACGCACCACCTTCGCGGGCGAAGAATGCGACTTTGTCCTCGTCGAGCGTCACGCCAAGGCCCGGGCCATCAGGTATGGCGACACCGAAATCGCGATAGGTCAGCGGCTCTGCTGCAATCTCATCCCTTAAAATCAAAGGCCCGAAACTCTCCGTACCCCATTGTAGGTTGGGAAGCGTTGCGAAGACATGGAGGTGTGCAGCGGTGCCAACCGCGCTTTCCAGAAGGCATCCGCCATAAAGGCCAAGGCCACTTGCGTCTGCGATAGCCGCGACATCGCGCATGGCAAGAAGCCCGCCGCTTTTCACAAGCTTTAGGGAGATCGCGTCAGCAGCCGCCGCATTGCTGACACGGGCGGCGTCCTGACTTGAAAACACGCTTTCGTCCGCGAGGATCGGAAGACGATGTCGGGTCGCAAGCCGCGCCATGCCATTAATGTTCCAATCGGGAACCGGTTGCTCTAGGAGCCCGATGTCGAGTTCTTCGAGGGCTGGCATATAGCGGTCTGCCGTACTCTCATCCCACGCCTGATTGACATCGACGACTTTCAGATGTCCACGCTTGCCGAGGCCGGTAACGATTGTCTCCAGCCGCTTGACATCTTCGACAGGAGATTGCGCCCCGATCTTGATCTTGAACTCGCGATGGCGGCCCGCTTCAATCATGGAAAGCGCTTCTTCTATTTCCTGGACCGGATCGCCGGAGGCAAGTGCCCACAAGACCGGGACATGGCTCCGGACGGCGCCGCCAAGAAGCGTTGATACCGGCACGCCAAGACGTTTTCCCAGAACATCGAAAAGGGCGGTTTCGATGGCTGATTTCGCGGCATTGTTCCGCTTGGCGGCCTGATCCATGTGCGTTCGTGCAGCGCGGATTGCGTCTGTCGGATGGCCAATCAGCGCGGGTGCGAGATAAGTATCGATAATCGCCTTGATCGTTTCGACCGATTCCTCCGCCCAGCGTGGTCCGCCAAGCGTTGTAGCCTCTCCAATCCCTTCCAGGCCGTCTTCCGTCTTGAGGCGAACGAGCACATAAGCCTGATCCGTTACGGACAGGGAGGAGAGCTTGTGCTCCCGGATCGTTGGGATCCTCAGGATACGCGTTTCGATGGAATGCACGCGGTCAGCGTGAACCGGATCGGGACCGATAGGCTTTGCAGCAAGGGCTGTCATAATCCGGTCTCCCGCTTATTCCTAAGAGATCAGGCTGCTTTGAGGACGACGTTGTGTTCGACGACATAATCGACGTCGGCGTCTGTCGGTGCGGGTTTGAAATCGATGATGAGTGAGCCTTTGACGGAAAAGACGCTGTCACTTTCAAGGTATTCATCCGTGCTGTCGTAGAGCTGTGAGATCAGCTTCCGATATCCGGGGGCTTCCACGACCATATGGATATGGGCGGGCCGGTACGGGTGGCGTCCCATCAACTGGAGGAGGTCGCCAGTCGGACCGTCATACGGGATCGGATAACTGACCGGGCGGACGCCGCGAAAGGCATAGCGTCCTTGGTCATCAGTCTTAAAACGGCCGCGCAGATTCATGTCCGGCTGGTTCGGATCCTGTTGTTCGTAAAGTCCTTCCGGTCCGGTCTCCCAGACATGGATCATCGCTCCGGCGATGGGTTCACCCTTGGCATTGGTAATTTGTCCTTCGACAAAAGCGGGTGGACCGTCTTCGGCGCCACGCTGGGAAATCGTCGCGCCGGTTGGGAGCACGGGCGAGCCTTCCCGGAAGAAGGGACCGAGAACGGCCGATTCCGTCTCGTTTTCTTCGGCATCATGGCTGATTGCGTCCACCAGCGTTTCAAGACCGAAAATATCAGAGAGGAGGATGAACTCGTTGCGTTTCTCATCGGTGAGGGCCGCCGCGCGGGTCATATAGTCGATGCCGACCAGCCATTCATCGTGGGTGAGGCGGGTTTCGCGGACGAAATCGTGCATATGGCGCACAAAGGCCGTCAGAACCCCCTTCACACGGGGCGGCGTTTCATCGGACATCGCTCCAATCACCACATCGGTAATGTTGTCTATCGTGACGGTTTGCATTGGGTCCTCCCAGGTGAAAGTGTGTCGTTTCTGATGTTGAATGACGGCTAGAGCGCCGAGGGGTGCCGTGCCAGTGCTCGCACGCGGATCTGCATGTAGGGAAA
>JBCDCU010000136.1:0-9060 GCA_039181265.1 Pseudomonadota bacterium
ACCCTTCAAATGATTCACTGGATCATTTGATCCGCGTTTCGCGGACCGGGTTCGAATGGTGCGGCCGAGAAGACTCGAACTTCCACGGGTTTTACCCCACAGCGACCTCAACGCTGCGCGTCTACCAATTCCGCCACGGCCGCAGCTGGTAGGTACCTGTCAAACAGGTGGGCCCGTGTAACAAATGTCCGAGTCAAGAACAAGGATTTTTCTGAGAAATTCTGAAAGCCGACTATGGGTTTGTTTCATCGTCAGGTGGTGTGTCATCCGCTTCAGGTGCGTCGTCCGCTTCCTCGGATACCGGATCCATCGCGTCAGCCATATCCTCTGCACCTGTTTCATCCGCCATCTCGTCAGTATCGGTCTCCATGGCCATCGCCATTTCCTGATCGTCTTCGGAGATATCGGCCGTGCTTTGATCTTCGATCAGCGCCATATCATCGGAAGTCTCTTCCCCAACGACCTCTTCGATCTCCTCGTCCTGACAAAACGGGTCGGATGGACGTCGGTAAATCACTGGGCGCAGCGAAGCATTGGACACTGAAATCTCAATTCGTTCACCGTTGAGACGTAATTGCCCGGCGGCGACTTCCATCTCGCCGACATAAAGATGGACATCGTCATCCTCGGTCGTATCGAGGGCTATCACCGCCCCTCGCCCAAGACGCAACAGCGCGTGGATTGGCATCGTCGTGTCGCCGAGTACAACCGTTACGTTGACACTGACATCGCTCAGAGGTGAAGGCTTCTCATCCTCCATCATCGCGACTTCGTCCCAGATGTCACCGCTCACCCGTTATCCCCTTTTTGCAAATTTTGGTTGTGTGCTGGTGCTTGACAGCACGGCGCAAACCTTAACAAATCCCTTACTTCGTCAATGTCGCCAAAGATGGTTACTCAATGGTTAACAATAGTGCCCGGCAGATGATCCCGGATGGGAGTTTCTTTCCGAACTCACAGGAGATTGAGGTCGAGTGGAAGGTGTCGAGCGACCCTGTTGATTACGAGGCGGCGCTGGATTTCATGGAAAACCGTGTTCACGAAATTGCGGCTGGAACGGAGCAAGAGTGTGTCTGGCTTCTTGAACACCCACCGCTCTATACTGCAGGGACCAGCGCGAAGGACCAGGATTTGCGCGACCCGAACCGTTTCCCGGTTTTCCATACCGGCCGAGGCGGGCAATTCACCTATCACGGACCCGGTCAGCGGATCGCCTATGTAATGCTTGATCTGAAGCGGCGAAAACAGGATGTCCGCCTGTTCGTGAGTGCGCTTGAAGAATTAATCATTCGCTCGCTGGATCGCTTCAACATCGTCGGAGAACGACGCGACGACCGCGTTGGGGTTTGGGTGCAACGTCCTGAAAAACCGCGGCTCGCTGATGGCAGCACGCACGAGGATAAGATTGCGGCCATCGGGATTCGTCTCAGGAAGTGGGTGAGCTTCCATGGTATCAGCATCAATGTGCACCCTGAACTCACGCACTTCGACGGGATCGTGCCGTGTGGCGTTCAGGGCCACGGCGTCACGAGCTTCGAGGACCTTGGCCAGCTTGCGACGCTACCCGATGTCGACCTTGCCTTACGGGAGAGCTTTGAGGAGGTCTTCGGAAAAACCGGCCCTATTCAAACTCCATAATCACATCGTCCACGGCAAGGCTTGCACCCGCTTCAACATTGATCTTGGCGATGACACCTGAGCGCTCCGCTTTGAGGACGTTTTCCATCTTCATGGCTTCAACGCTGGCAAGCACTTCACCAGGTTCAACTTTTTGGCCGACTTCAACAGCGATGGAGACGACCAGACCCGGCATCGGACAAAGCAGCAGCTTTGAAGTGTCAGCCGCCTCTTTCTCCGGCATCTGGGCGAGAAGCTCCGCCTCGAACGGGCGCATCAGAAGTCCGCGGCGGGAAGCACCCCGGTGATTGAAGCGGAAGAAAGCCCCTTCCCGGCCGACTGTCACATGGATCATGCGTCCGTCGATTTCCGCATTGAAGACGCTCTCGCCCGGCATCCAGTCGGTCACAATGGTTGAAAGCTCTCCGCTCCCGTCGAGCTGAGCGTAAATCTCAAAATGATCATCATGCTCCATGCCGCCGAGCGCCACCTTATGCGTATCCCGGTCGAGCATGACAATCCAGTCAGCGTTGAGCCCTCCGTGGTGCGGCCTCAGCCGGTTCTGGAAACGATCCCTACGAATGCGTTCGATAAGACCGGTTGACAGCGCAGTCGCGATGAAGGCTTCGCGCATAAGATCATCCATTTCAACGCCGTGGAAGCCGTCCGGATATTCTTCTGCGATGAAGTTCGTTGAGATATCGCCGCTCATCCAGCGCGGATGCCCCATCAGAGCCTGCAGAAACGGGATATTGTGTTGGATGCCTTCCACCACGAACTGATCAAGCGCATCCGCCATCGCAATCGTTGCTTCCTTGCGCGTCGGCGCATGGGTGCACAATTTCGCGATCATCGGGTCGTAATACATTGAGATTTCGGACCCTTCGGTCACGCCGGTGTCGTTCCGTATCAAAGCACCGTCATCCAAACCCTCTTCAGGCGGCTCATAGGCGGTGAGACGTCCGATGGATGGCAGGAAACCCCGGAACGGATCTTCTGCGTAAATCCTGCTTTCAATCGCCCATCCCGTCAGTGTTACATCATCTTGTGAGATCGCCAGAGTTTCTTCATTTGCAACCCGGATCATCTGCTCGACCAGATCAACGCCGGTGATGAGTTCCGTCACCGGGTGTTCGACCTGAAGACGGGTGTTCATTTCAAGAAAGTAGAAGTTACGATCTTTGTCGACGATGAATTCAACCGTTCCGGCACTCTCATAATCGACTGCTTTCGCCAGAGCGACGGCCTGCTCACCCATCGCCTTCCGGGTCGCTTCATCGAGGAAAGCCGAAGGCGCCTCCTCGACCACTTTCTGGTTTCGGCGTTGGATCGAGCATTCCCGCTCGGCAAGATAGATTGCGTTTCCGTGCTTATCGCCCAGAACCTGAATTTCGATATGGCGGGGCTTCACGATGAATTTCTCGATGAAGACCCTGTCGTCGCCGAATGAGGATTTGGCTTCCGACCGGGCGAGCTGAAAACCTTCTGCGACTTCATCCGCGGAATTGGCAATACGCATGCCTTTGCCGCCGCCGCCAGCCGACGCTTTGATCATTACCGGAAAGCCGATGTCTTCGGCGATCTTCAGTGCTTCGTCTGCGGTCTCGATCTCGCCGAGGTAGCCTGGAACCGTGCTGACACCGGCTTCATTGGCAAACTTCTTCGATTCGATTTTGTCGCCCATGACTTCGATCGCCTTGACGTTCGGACCGATGAAGGCAATTCCGGCTTCTTTGAGGGCTCTTGCAAAGGCCGGGTTTTCTGAAAGGAAACCGTAGCCCGGATGAACGGCTTGAGCGCCGGTTTCTTTGCAGGCCGCAATGATCTTTTCGATAACCAGATAGGATTGGGCCGCAGGTGGCGGTCCAATCTCAACGGCTTCATCAGCCATGAGAACGTGCGGCGCGCGCGCGTCGGCTTCCGAGTGGACTGCGACGGTTTTGATGCCCATGGCCTTTGCGGTCTTCATGACCCGGCAGGCGATTTCACCGCGGTTTGCGATCAGAATTTTTTCAAACATAACCGTCGTCTTTCCTGTATTAGCGCAGCTTCACCGCTGTTCCGTTGGCGGAGACCATCAAAATGGAGCTCGAATCACCAATCGCTTCGTAATCAAGGTCAACACCGATAACAGCGTCGGCGCCAAGGGCGCGCGCTTCCTCAACGAGGTCCTCAAGCGCGTGATGACGGGCGTCTCGCAGAACCTTCTGATAGGAGCCAGCGCGGCCACCGACGATATCGCGGATCCCCGCGAAGAAGTCCTTGAAGATGTTTGCGCCCAAGACAGCTTCCCCGGCAACGACACCGACGATCTGGGTAACTTCGCGGCCCGGTACGCTATCAGTTGTGCTGACAATCATTGTTCTTGCTCCCTATGCTTTCGATAAGTGACGTTCACGCAGAAAAATGTAGAACCCTGACCCGATAATGATCGCTATCCCGATCCATTTCACGGGCGTTGGAAAATCGCCGAAGACAAGCAGACCCAGAACAGTGGCACCGATGATTTCGAGATATTGGAACGGGGCGAGAATACTGGCCGGTGCCTTCTGGCAGGCAATCACGATCATCAGGTGGGCGACTGTGCCGATCAGCCCGAGCATGAGGATCAGCGACCATGCGAGCTCCGTCTGAGGCAGAGCTGGTGAGAGCGACGACAAAGGGAGGATTGTTGCTCCAAGGATAAGCAGCGCGCCCATCATCAGAACCCCGCCGATGCCGGCAGCGCATTGCATTGCAAGCGGTTCATCGTCACCGGATGCGATCTTGCGGGTGAGGATCAGATAGAGCGAATAGATGAAGGCTGTTCCGACAGGTAAAAGCGTCGCGAAGCCCACCTCTTCGAAGCTTGGCTGGATGACAATCAACGCCCCCGCAAAGCCGAAGAGAACTGCAACCCGCCGCCGCCATCCAACGTCCTCACCGAGGAGTATGGCCGATAAAATAGTGACGATAAACGGAGCGACAAAGAAGACCGAAATCGCGTCGGCAACCGGCATGAAGGTGACGGCGATGAAGAACAGGAAGGCCGCAAAGCCCATCATCGCACCGCGCAACATGTTGCCGTAAAGGTTGTTCGGCATGATCCGCGCTTTGTAGCCGAGCGCCGTGAGGCCGATCAGAAGAACGAGGAGGACGACTGCCTGGATCAGAAACCGGCAGAAGGTGATTAGGGCTGCGCCCACCGCTTCGTGGGTTCCGAGATACTTTGCGATAATATCCATGCCCGGCGCGAGCAACATCGCCGCGGCCATGATCGTCATGCCGAGAACGACAGTCGAGTTGGGAGCGAGCGCCTGTTGCGGGACCGGTGTCATGAAACGAGCCTTTCAGGACACTTAGAGCGGGATGTTGTCGTGTTTTTTCCAAGGGTTCGCGAGATCTTTGTCGCGCAACATCTGTAGCGCTCGACACAATCTCCGCCGGGTCGAGTGCGGGAAAATCACATCGTCGATATATCCGCGCTCTGCCGCCACGAAGGGAGAGAGGAAGCGTCTTTCGTATTCTTCCGTCAACTCCGCAATTTTGTCGGGATCATCCATATGCCGCCGATAGATAATCTCGACGGCGCCTTTCGCCCCCATCACAGCAATCTGTGCCGAAGGCCAGGCATAATTGATGTCTCCGCGCAGGTGCTTCGATGCCATCACGTCATAAGCGCCGCCAAAAGCCTTGCGGGTAATCACGGTTACCTTTGGAACGGTTGCTTCTGAATAGGCAAACAAGAGCTTCGCACCGTGTTTGATGAGGCCGCCATATTCTTGAGCGGTACCTGGCAGGAAGCCTGGAACATCAACGAAGGTTACGATTGGAATGCCGAAGCAGTCGCAGAAGCGCACGAACCGCGCCGCTTTGCGGCTGGCATCGCTGTCGAGAACACCGGCGAGCACCATTGGCTGGTTTGCAACGAAGCCGACGGTCTTACCCTCCATACGTCCGAAGCCGGTCACGATGTTCTTGGCAAAGTTTTCCTGGATTTCAAAGAAGTCGCCCTCGTCCACCACTTTGAGGATGAGTTCCTTGATGTCGTAGGGAATATTCGCATTTCCCGGCACCAGCGTGTCGATCGACATTTCAAGGCGGTCCGGTGAATCAAGCGTCTCAAGGGCCGGAAGATCGTCGGTGTTCGATAGCGGCAGAAGATCAATGAGACGCCGCATTTCGATCAGGGCTTCGATATCATTGTCATAGGCGCCATCGGCGATCGATGATTTCGTCGTATGAACTCCTGCTCCGCCGAGTTCCTCATGAGTCACCGTCTCGTTTGTGACGGTTTTGACGACATCAGGGCCTGTCACATACATGTAGCTCGTATCGCGCACCATGAAGATGAAGTCAGTCATGGCAGGCGAATAGACGTCGCCGCCCGCGCACGGTCCCATGATCAGTGATATCTGCGGGATGACGCCGGACGCCAGAACGTTGCGCTGAAAGACTTCCGCATAGCCGCCAAGGGCTGCGACGCCTTCCTGGATCCGCGCCCCGCCCGCATCCATCAGACCGATGATCGGCGCGCGATTGCGGAGCGCCATATCCTGAACCTTGCAGATCTTTTCGGCATGCGCTTCAGAAAGAGAGCCGCCAAACACGGTGAAGTCTTTGGCGAAAACAAAAACCTTGCGCCCGTTCACCGTGCCCCAACCGGTTACCACGCCGTCGCCGGGAATTTTGACCTCATCCATTCCGAAGTCAGTTGCACGATGTTCAACGAACATGCCGAACTCTTCGAAGCTGTTATCGTCGAGGAGGACTTTGATGCGCTCGCGTGCCGTGAGCTTTCCGCGTTCGTGCTGGCGTTCAATCCGTTCCTCGCCACCGCCGAGAACGGCTTCTGCCCGTCTTTCTTCAAGTTCGTTCAGGATATCCCGCACGCGTTCCTCCCTTTCCGCTTCCACGCACCCAGTATTGTCACGGCCTTTTTCGCGAACGTCGCGCGCCCCGGCACGTGTTAGGTAAAATCACCTTTTCCTATGGAAAGCCTTCTTGACAATAGACCATACGCACAAGGGGCTTTGCAAAATCATTTTGCAAGGCCCTGTGATCGCCGGGATTATTTCCTGTCGGCGTAAGGGTTCTTGCCCTCGCGTAGGATCAATCTTAGAGGGACGCCCGGCAGATCGAAATCCTCGCGGATCTGATTGAGAAGATAACGGCGATAGGAATCCGGCACCGCGTCGGATCGTGTGCAGAAGACCACGAAGGTTGGCGGGCGGGCCTTCGCCTGCGTGATGTAGCGCAATTTGAGACGGCGGCCCGAGACCGCAGGCGGTGGATGGTACTGTATGATGTTATCGAACCAACGATTGAGTTTCGCCGTGGACAAGCGGATGTTCCAGACGTCGTAGGTTCTCAGAACGGCGTTCATGAGCTTGTTGAGGTTGCGCCCGGTTAAGCCGGAAATCGGCACCATCTCGACGCCGCGGACTTGCGGAAGCAATCGTTCGCACTTTTCCCGGAGTACATTGAGTTCGGATTGCGGCTCCTCGACAAGATCCCACTTGTTAAGCGCAATGACGAGCGCCCGTCCCTCGCGGACCACCAAATCGGCAATCTGGAGATCCTGTTTCTCGAAAGGCATTGTCGCATCGAGCGTTACCACGACGACTTCTGCAAAGCGGATTGCACGAAGGGCATCGGAGACCGACAGCTTCTCAAGCTTCTGGTTGACCTTTGCCTTCTTACGCATGCCCGCAGTATCGAAAAGCTTGATCCGCCGGTCGTTGTATTCCCAGTCGACGGAGATTGAATCCCGGGTTATGCCGGCTTCCGGACCGGTGAGCAGCCGTTCTTCGCCTAGAAGCTGATTGATGAGCGTTGATTTTCCGGCGTTCGGGCGGCCAACAACAGCGATCCGCAAAGGCTTCGACGGGTCATCCTCTTCGCCTTCGACGCTTTCACCGTCCACAAGATCAACATTAACAATCGCCTCGTCGGCTCCTCCCATTTCATCTCGCTCGGCTGCCTCATCGGCATAAGGGCGGAGGACATCGTAGAGCGAGCCCAAACCTTCTCCATGTTCGGCAGAAATTGCGACAGGATCGCCGAAGCCGAGGCTATAGGCTTCATAGGCGCCCTCCTCTGCGCGTCCTTCGGATTTGTTGGCGAGAACAACAACGGGCCTATCGAACCGCCGCATCATCTCGGCAAAGTGTTCATCCGCTGGAGTGACACCGGCGCGCACATCGATCATGAAAAGGCAAAGATCTGCTTCTTCGATTGCGGCTTCCGTCTGACGCCGCATGCGTCCTTCAAGCGTCTCATCGTCAGCGTCTTCGAGACCGGCAGTATCGATGATCGTGAACGAGAGATCGCCGAGCTTCGCTTCTCCTTCTCTGCGGTCGCGCGTCACGCCGGGCGTGTCATCCACGAGCGCGAGTTTACGCCCGACAAGACGGTTGAACAGAGTGGATTTTCCGACATTTGGCCTGCCAATGACGGCAACACGCAGGGTCATGACAGCTTGACGCCTCTACTTACAGCGTTGGGCGCGCTTTTAAGAATTCTCTGAGGGTTCAGGAATTGTACCGCCCCTCGATATGATCAGTTCTTCCAGAAGCCGTGCGCGCGCAGCTGTTCCTTCAGGCACGCCAACAGCACTTTTGATCTCTGCGACCCATCTCGCCGTTTCTTCGATATCTCCGGCTTTCCAGGCAGACAATGCAAGCGCCTCCATTGCGAGTTCGCGCCATGGATTATCACCGGTAACGAGCCCTCCAACGCGGGTCTGGACAGCTTCAAAACCTTCCAGGTCGACGGCGATCATAGCCGCCTGCAAATTGGCATAGTCCTGAAGTTCACTTGGGACGTCCGAGCTTCCGCCAAGGGCGTCATAGGCTGCAAGCGCCTCTGATGCCTGTCCCTCTTGAAGCAGGTTGGAAGCGACCGAAAAACGCGCCAATACGGGATATTTGGCGTAACCGTCTTCTGCTAGCTGGTTGAGAATGATGCTCGCTTCCTGACGGCGGCCGTCATCAATATAGGTGAGCGCACGCAAATACCGGTCACCTGAGGCCGCTGCCTGCGTCTCATGGTAATAGAGATAGCCGCGATAGGCTGCCGTGCCGACGACGATAAACACCGCCAGTGCAACGAATAGCCAGCCATAATTACGCCAGATCCGCTTCATGCGGTCCTTGCGCATTTCTTCTTCAACTTCGCGGAAAAAGTCCGTCATTGCCTTCCTGTCCAGCATTGCACCGCGTCTCGACGCCGCGCGACCCTATGGTGGGAGCCGGCAAAAATCAATCGCGGGTGCTATTTCTCTTTCATACCATATGTATGTTCCGGAGCGGGAAAAGAACCCTCCCTGACCGCATCAGCGTATCCGCTCACACTTTCTTCGATGTGATCCTTGAGCGAACCGAATTTGCGGACAAATTTCGGGACCCAATCGGATAGGCCGAGCATATCTTCCAGAACCAGAATCTGGCCGTCGCAATCGGC
>JBCDCU010000137.1:0-9004 GCA_039181265.1 Pseudomonadota bacterium
CAGGAGTAATCGATTATGGCACGTGTTAAACGCGGGGTTACCGCACACGCAAAACACAAAAAAGTCCTGAAGGCCGCCAAAGGCTATTATGGCGCGCGTTCGCGCCAGATCAAAGTGGCGAAACAGGCTGTCGAAAAAGCCAACCAATATGCTTACCGCGACCGGAAGGTCCGTAAGCGTCAGTTCCGTGCTCTTTGGATCCAGCGGATCAATGCGGCTGTGCGCCTGCACACTGACGGTTCAATGACCTATGGCCGCTTTATCGATGGGCTGAACAAAGCGAACATCGAAGTCGACCGTAAGGTTCTTTCAGATCTCGCAATCAGCGAGCCCACTTCCTTCAAAGGACTGGTTGAAAAAGCTCAACAGGCGCTTGCCGCCTAAGGCGCTTCGCCATCTACGAGTTACGGAAAGCCCTGCCGCTGAGCGGGGCTTTTTTCGTTTCCGGCTTAGTTTCGCTGCGCGCTTTTAAGTTCGCGAGAAAGCTCCCGGCTATGCGACAATTCGAGAATCCCCGCTCCTGAGGACCGTAGAGAATTTGCATCGGACGGGCATGGTAGTCGAAGGCATGGCCGTCAATGTAGGTGTTTCCGTGAAGGTAGCGGTTGATCTGAAGCTTAGCCTACGCGGAATAGATGCCGAATGTGACGATCATCAGTAGAACGTTGGCAATCCAGATTCCGAAAAATTCCTGAGCGTTTCCTTTGAATTCTACGCGATGTCCGAGAACGACCTCCGGTGTAAACACTTTCAGAAAAAAAATGAGAATATTGCTGCCAGCTCTGACAGTGCCCCCCCACTGGCGCCCTGCAGTTTGGCGTGTCTTTGTTACGGCAAGACGAAATCTACTTCGATTCGTATTGATGTCTGGACGCCATAGCGCGATCTGGTAAAAAGCGCGTAAAGCTGAGAATCAGGGAACTTTCATGTCCGAACTCGACGATCTGGAAAGAGAATTAAACACCGAAATCGACGGTGCGGTGGACGAGACCGCGCTTGAAGAAATTCGCGTGGCGGCGCTCGGCAAGAAAGGCTCTATTTCCGAGAAGATGAAAACCCTCGGAGGCATGACCCCTGAAGAGCGGCAGGTTATGGGGCCTGCCCTCAATGGCCTCAAGGCACGGATCACTGACGCGATTACAACGCGGAAGGGTGTGCTCGAAGAGGAAGCCCTCGACCTCAGGCTTGCTGCGGAAACAATCGATATCACTCTGCCCACCCGCCCGGATCCTGTTTCGGAAGGCCGGATCCACCCGGTTAGCCAAGTGATAGACGAGATCACGGCAATCTTCGCTGATATGGGCTTCGGGGTGGCCGAAGGGCCGGACATCGAGACCGACTATTACAATTTTACAGCTCTCAACTTTCCGGAGGGCCATCCGGCACGCGAAATGCACGACACGTTCTTCTTCAATGAAAAGGAGAACGGAGAGCGTCTCCTCCTGCGCACACACACGTCTCCGGTTCAGATCAGAACGATGGAGCAGTCGGAACCGCCGATCCGGGTGATCATTCCAGGCCGGACCTATCGCTGCGACAGCGACCAGACCCACACACCGATGTTTCACCAGGTCGAAGGTCTCGTGATTGGCGAGGATATCCATCTCGGCCATCTGAAGTGGACACTTGAAGAATTCTGTAAGGCATTCTTCGAGGTTCCCAGTGTGAAGTTGCGTTTGCGGCCGTCTTTCTTTCCCTTTACCGAACCGTCCATGGAAGTGGATGTGGGCTGTACGTTCGGCGATGGTGAAGTGCGGATCGGCGAGGGTGACGACTTTATGGAGATCCTTGGTTCTGGAATGGTGCATCCAAACGTTCTCAAATATGGCGGCATCGATCCTGAAAAATATTCCGGCTTTGCCTTTGGGGTCGGTATCGACCGTCTCGCAATGCTGAAATATGGCGCACCGGATCTTCGCGCGTTCTTTGATGCCGATGCGCGCTGGATCCGCCATTACGGCTTTCCTCCGCTCGATGTCCCAAGCCTCGTTGCCGGCCTTTCCTCATGATCGAAAGCGTCTATCGGGCGCCGTTTTCAGATTGTTTCTTAGAGTTTAGCGATGAAATTCACCCTTTCCTGGCTCCGCGATTACCTCGAGTTTGACGTCGAGCTTGACACGATCCTCGATACTTTGAACCTCATCGGCCTTGAAGTCGAAGGGGTCGAGGATCAAGCGAAACGGCTTGCGCCGTTCAAAATTGCCAAGGTGATCTCGGCGGAACAGCATCCGGATGCCGACCGGTTGCGGGTCCTGATGGTCGATAGCGGGACAGGTGAGCCGGTACAGGTCGTCTGCGGCGCGCCGAATGCCCGCGCCGGGATGAAGGGCGTTCTTGGGCTTCCCGGTGATTATGTTCCAGGCATTGATGTCACGCTTTCGGTCGGCAAGATCCGCGGCGTTGAATCACGCGGCATGATGTGTTCCGGGCGCGAGCTTGAAGTGAGTGATGACCACGATGGGATTCTGGACCTTCCCGAAGACGCGCCGGTTGGACAATCCTACGCGCTTTATGCCGGGCTTGATGATCCGGTCATCGAGATCGCAGTCACCCCAAACAGGCCGGACGTCCTCGGCGTCCATGGGATCGCCCGTGACCTGGCAGCCGCCGGCATCGGTAAGCTTAAGGAAAAAACTGGTGAGCCCGTTCGCGGCGGCTTCCCCTGCCCCATCGATGTTTCAATCGAGATCCCTGACTTCTGTCCGGCGTTCGGGCTTCGTCTTGTGCGCGGGGTCAAAAACGGACCGTCACCGGAATGGATGCAAAAGCGGCTGCGCGCGATCGGGCTTCGGCCGATCAACGCCCTTGTCGATATAACCAACTACGTGACCTTTGACCGAGGCCGGCCGCTGCATGTTTTCGATGCGGCTAAAGTCCACGGAAACCTCGCTATTCGCAGGGCGAAAGATGGCGAAGAACTCGCCGCCCTCAACGGCAAGACCTATACGCTGGACCCGACCATGGGTGTCATCGCCGACGAAAACGGCGTTGAATCGCTTGCCGGAATTGTCGGCGGTGAAGTCTCCGGATCCGATGAAGGGACGACGGACGTTCTTATTGAATCGGCACTCTGGGCACCGCTCGAAATCGCCCAGACGGGGCGGAAACTCGGGGTCAATACCGATGCGCGCTACCGGTTCGAACGCGGCGTTGATCCGAATTACATGGTCCCGGGCCTCGATTACGCCACCCGACTTGTGATGGACCTTTGTGGCGGCGAAGCGAGCGAGACCGTGGTTGCGGGCGAGGTGCCCGACGCCGAACGGATACTCGACTTTCCCGTAGGCGAAGTGAAAAGGCTCGGCGGCATTACTCCCGAGTCACGCGAGATCAAAGCCATTCTGGAGCTTCTCGGCTTTTGGGTCTCCGGCCAGGCACCGGATTTCAAAGTCGCGGTCCCAAGCTGGCGGCCCGATATTTTCGGGAAGGCGGATCTTGTCGAAGAAGTCGTGCGGATTTACGGCATCAACGGCGTGCCATCGACACCGCTTCCACCCATGGCAGACATTGGTTCGGGTACGCTCACGCTCGCCCAGCGCCGTAATCGAAAGGCCCGCCGGGCTCTTGCCGGACGCGGCATGCTGGAAGCCGTTACCTGGTCGTTCGTGTCGAGAGATGAAGCGCTTGCTTTTGGAGGAGGTGACGACGCTCTCATCCTCGCCAATCCGATTTCATCGGAACTTTCCGATATGAGGCCAAGCCTGCTTCCGGGTCTTCTTCTCGCCGCTCAACGCAATTCCGACCGGGGTTTCGGCGATGTTGCCCTGTTTGAGGTCGGCCAGGTATTCAAGGGCGACCAGCCAGAAGATCAACGCGATTATGCAAGCGGCATCCGTCGGGCGACGGCGAAACCAGCAGGAGCCGGCCGCCATTGGTCCGGAAGCGCGAACGACGTATCAGCCTTCGATGCCAAGGCGGACGCAATTGCCGTTCTTGCAAGTCTCGGCCTTCAAACCGGCAACCTCCAGATTGTGCGCGGCGCACCGTCCTACTTCCATCCCGGCCGGTCCGGGACAATTCAACAAGGCCCGAAAACCATCATCGCCCATTTCGGAGAGTTGCATCCGCGCACGCTTCGCACACTGGACGTGAGTGGACCGCTGGTCGGTTTTGAAATCGATCTCTCGGTAATACCCGCGCCACGCAAGAAACCCACGAAGACAAAAGGTGCAATGCGGGCCTCGGATCTCCAGCCCGTGCATCGGGATTTTGCCTTTGTTGTCGATCAGGAGGTTGAAGCGGAGACGCTTCTCAAAGCGGCGCGCGGCGTAGATAAGAAGCTCATCTCATCTGTTGCACTGTTTGACATTTTTGAAGGCGCATCAATCGGTGACGGCAAGAAATCCATCGCGATTGAAGTTGTTATGCAGCCGGACAATAAGACGATGACCGACGACGAAATTGATGCCGTCGCCCAAAAAGTCGTGCTGAATGTTGAGAAGGCGACCGGAGGGCACTTGCGCAGCTAAGCTAACAGTGAGCCGCGCACCTTTTTTGAAGCGAAGAAATCCACTTCATCTTGTTCTTACGATTTCTTCGGTTTTATCGAGGGCCAAGAACAGCGCCGACGTTCAGTACACCACTTTGACCAGACGGCTTTTTTTTTCAGCCGCAGCGTGTGCACGATTTGCGCTTGTGAGTTCCTGGCGTGTCGCAACGCCGTCCGAATTGCGGTCAATGCGAGCCCAGGCTACGGAATAAAGACGGAAGAAACGCACACGTTTTGCGTTGCTGTGCCCTGATTTCGCCAAAAGATTAATGAAACTACGAAACTCGCTCCGATCGAGCGAAGCACTCTTGTCGGTATCAGCGAGGTCGAAAATACGGCCGCGCTCATTGGCGCTCGCATGGGTTGCCCCAGCGACCATCAAACCGGTCAACAACAAGAGTGAAATTATGGTTTTCATTTCGTTATTCCGCCTTCGCTGAAGTGTCATATATATATGGTGCACCGCACAATCAAACGGCTTTTACGCAACTCCGATCACGATTTCGCGCTTATATTTCATGCCACTAATAATATGTTCTTGATTTGTTCTTTTTCTTCACCTAATGTGAGAACAAATCACGTACTTCCATCATTTCTGTAGAAAGGCTTCATCGTGACCCACCACGCTTGCATGTCTGAATTTACGCTGAGTGAACCGTCAAAGCCGGTGTTTAATCCGCTTGCTCATCCTTGCATCATAGCGGTTACCCCCTTCTGGGCGGGCGCGGATGATGATGCCTTTCATGAAGATGACATTGATGATCCAACTACGCTTTTTGAATCTGGCCTGAAGTTACCTGATGGCGGTCTTCTTCATCTTGATCGGGAGACCCTCGCTGCGATCCATGGTGAAGCGGTCGCTGAGCGGCTCGATGGCCGGACAGGTCTTTATGTGGCGGTCAGCGATCTGGACGAATATGGGCTCGATTATAACAACGAAGGCGGTGCATCTCCGGTCCTTAGTGACCGACCGACGCGATCAGGATTTAGGGAAGTTGTTGTTGAAACCCCCGCCTGTCTCGCGATCATTGCGGTGAAAAGCGAAAATTGCGACAGTCTCTATCCACCGAAAATGGAAGGTACTGCGCTCGCTGCGTAGTCGCCTGAAGACCTTTGTGCAATCAAACTCCGGTCAGTCTTCACGCTATAATCGCACGCTGGTTTCGCAGTGTGCGGCAGAGGTATTTTGTTTTCCGGGTGGATTACAGGGAAGGTCCGCTGAGGGGCATTACAGCAAGACCTTCCCTAATGAGGCCAGGGTAACCTCCAGCTCAATATGGTGGCGAACATATGCGCGCTCAATAAACGCTTTTTCACCCTCGATCACGGCTTAGTCAGACAAAGGTTAACACCGCTTGATGAGACCCAATCCAGGAAGAGCAAAGGTAAGAGCTTCTGAGAGCCAAGTCTAACGATTGCGAAATCGGTCTAAAATGAAAAAGGCTGCGCATCGGAAATTGCGCAGCCTTTCTGATTTTAAGAGTGCCCGAATTCAGGCACTCATTTTTCCAGAGTCACATTCAGACTTCCAAAGAAGACTTAGCTTGCTTCTTTGACGATCTCTTCGCCTGTTTCCTGATTGACCACTTTCATGGAAAGGCGGACTTTACCCCGCTCATCAAATCCAAGCAGTTTCACTTTGACCTTGTCGCCCTCCTTGACAACATCGGTCGTCTTTTCGGGGCGGCCATCGGCGAGCTGTGAAATGTGAACAAGACCGTCCTTCGCGCCGAAGAAGTTTACGAAGGCACCGAAGTCGACTGTCTTGACTACCGTCCCGTCGTAAATTTCGCCGACTTCAGGTTCAGACGTAATCGACTTGATCCACGTGACCGCGGCATCGATCGCTTTTCCGTCGGAGGACGCAATCTTTACAGTCCCATCGTCTTCAATGTTGATCTTTGCACCTGTCTTCTCAACGATTTCCCGAATAACCTTGCCGCCGGTACCGATGACGTCGCGGATCTTGTCGGTTGGGATCTGCATCATTTCGATGCGTGGCGCGAACTCACCGACACTCTCGCGAGACTCAGACAAAGCCTCAGCCATCTTGCCAAGGATGTGCAAACGGCCGTCTTTCGCCTGACCGAGGGCAACTTTCATGATCTCTTCGGTAATACCGGTGATCTTGATATCCATCTGCAGCGACGTAATGCCGGTTTCGGTACCAGCAACCTTGAAGTCCATATCACCAAGGTGATCTTCGTCGCCAAGGATGTCTGAAAGGACGGCGAAATCATCGCCTTCCTTGATCAGACCCATCGCAATCCCGGCTACGGGACGTGCAAGCGGAACGCCTGCATCCATGAGTGCCAGCGATGTGCCGCAGACGGTCGCCATCGACGATGATCCGTTCGATTCGGTGATGTCTGAGACAATCCTCAGCGTGTATGGGAAGTCGTGGTGAGCAGGAAGGATTGGGTTAACCGCACGCCAAGCGAGTTTACCGTGACCGATTTCCCGTCGACCTGGAGACCCTATGCGGCCTGTTTCACCAACAGAGAACGGTGGGAAGTTGTAATGTAGGAGGAAGCTCTCCTTACGTGTCCCTGAAAGTTCATCAATGAACTGCTCGTCATCGGCGGTTCCCAGCGTTGCGACAACAATCGCCTGAGTTTCGCCGCGTGTGAACAACGCGGAGCCATGGGTACGTGGCAGGACACCGACTTCTGAGACAATATCGCGAACGGTCCCAAGATCACGTCCATCAATCCGAGAACCGGTCTTGATGATGCTTCCGCGCACGACAGAGGCTTCCGCTTTTTTGAAGAGATCGCCGAGAACCACCTCGTCGGGCGCGTCTTCCGCGCCCTCTGGTCTCAGCTCGGCCATGACCTTGGCCTTTGCCGCATCCACCGCGTCCTTGCGCTCCATCTTGGCCTTAATCTTGTAAGCCTCTTCCAGATCAGCGCCCGCAATCCCCAAAACCTTATCGTATAGCGCGCTATGATCCTCAACGATCAGTTCGCGCGGTTCCCGCGCTGCTTTCTCAGCAAGTGAAATGATTGCTTCGATTACCGGCTGGAATGCTTTGTGGCCGAACATAACGGCACCCAGCATGGTTTCTTCGTCGAGTTCACTTGCCTCGGATTCAACCATGAGAACAGCGTCGGTCGTGCCCGCTACAACGAGATCGAGCTTGGTGTCTTCCATCTCGTCCAGCGTTGGGTTGAGTACATACTCGCCATCGATCATGCCGACGCGGGCACCGCCGATCGGCCCCATGAATGGAATGCCGGAAATCGTCAAAGCCGCTGAGGCTGCGATCATTGCGACAATGTCCGGATTGTTTTCCATGTCGTAGGACATGACAGTGGTGATCACCTGCGTGTCACATTTGAAACCGTCCGCGAAAAGCGGGCGGATCGGACGGTCAATCAAACGGCAAACCAGCGTCTCATTCTCGCTCGGTCGGCCTTCGCGCTTAAAGTAACCGCCGGGGATCTTACCGGCGGCAAAGGCTTTTTCCTGGTAATTGACGGTTAGCGGGAAGAAATCCTGACCCGGCTTAGGGCTCTTGGCGGCAACAACTGTCGCAAGCACCGTGGTCTCGCCATAGGTTGCGAGAATGGCACCATCTGCCTGGCGGGCAATCTTGCCGGTTTGCAGCTTGAGCGGTCTTCCGCCCCAATCGAGTTCTACTTCTTGGATATCAAACACGTTTTGTTCCTTGTTACATGGCTTGACGCGGCAAAGATCGCTTTCATCCAGCGCCAAGCGGGCGCAGTCCGCGCCCTCTTCCTGATTTTTAGAAAGGCCATGAGCAAGACAACGAGGGGCTCCACGATAACACTCCCTTCAGAAAGGCGTGTCGCAAAACCGCTGGCAATCCTGCCATGGGCATTTCCACTTCATAAGGTCTGCGGCACTCGCCGCAGCTTTTGGGGATCTACGTTGCGGCAGCAATCGTGTAGTCCGGTCGAAACACGATCCGTCTAGACGATCCGGGACCGCTGAACCCCTTCTAAAAAAACGCCGCAGCCAATTGATCGCTGCGGCGTTGAATTTTAACGGCGAAGACCGAGGCGACCGATCAGTGACGTGTAACGACCTTCTTCTTTCTTCTTCAAATAATCCAGAAGACGACGACGCTGACTCACCATTTTCAAAAGGCCGCGGCGCGAATGGTTATCCTTGCCGTGGGTTTTGAAATGCTCGGTGAGGTTGCTGATGCGTTCTGAAAGGATCGCAACCTGAACTTCGGGCGAGCCCGTGTCGCCGTCACCGGTTGCATATTCCTTGATAAGTTCCGCCTTGCGGTCGGCAGTAATCGACATCGGTAACTCCTTCAATAGGCAGGGAAACGTGGTTTCTCACGTCCCCCTTGCGAGGTTGAAAATGCGCTTCGGTTTCAGCATGCCCCTGTCGACTTCACCGAGCGCCACCAGAAAACCTTCCGATGACACACTGACGATGTCCTGAATGACGGGTGCATCGCGTCCGCGAAGCAAAACCGGTTGCCCTTGTTTGAGGCGAACCGCATCCTGTCTGCTCACGGCCAAGGCCGGGATGTCG
>JBCDCU010000138.1:0-9002 GCA_039181265.1 Pseudomonadota bacterium
AGTCTCGGCTGGATGATGGTGGCTTTATCCCCTGTCCGGTATGCCAGGATCAAATCTTGGCTCTTTAGACATCCCACAGCGCAAGATTGATCGACCGTCATCGGATTGACTGGCCGCCTTGTAGTTTGATGGAGCGTTGAGGACGCAGTGTTCTCGATGCGAAAGGGGTTAGGTGCTCGAGCCCACAGCGGTGGCGCACGGTAGAATTCCATAACCATCGCTCGCCATCCTGACGGGCGACCCCGCCGAAATGAACCAAGCGGATTTGCGGCTTGCGCCGAAAGGACAAAGCTGTAAAGACGCTTCTTCGGGAGGCTTCAGGATGCGACGATCCGTTGGCGCTTGAGGCTTAAAGAGTTGGGAGGAGGGGCGTATGAAATTGTTCAACACAGGCAAGGTGCCGCCAATGACGTTTGGCGCCGGGCGCTTTGCGAAAGTGCCGGAACTTGTTGCGGCGATGGGCGGCGGGCCGGTCCTTGTCGTCGCCGATGCGATGCTTGCGCAACTCGGTGTCACGGATCAGTTGGCGAACAACCTTTCTGCCAAAGGGATCGCCTGTGAAATGGCGGATGTGATTGCAGGCGAGCCGAAGGAAGCGCTCGTCGATGACCTCTGCGCCCGCGCCCGCGAAACCGGATGCAAAACGGTGATCGGTCTCGGCGGCGGGGCAGCCATGGATGCCTCCAAAGTCGTCGCAGCCATTGCATCGGGCGACAAACCGGCAAGCGCCTATGTGCTTGCGGCAACGCCGCTACCGGAAAACGGTCTTTCGGCAATCGCAATCCCGACCACGGCAGGCACCGGCTCGGAAGTAACGCGGACTGCAATTATCTCCGACAAAGACGGTATGAAGAACTGGTTCTGGGGCGAGGAGCTCATGTTCGATCGCGCCGTCCTTGACCCGGAACTGACCTTGAGCGTGCCGCCCCATATCACGGCCTGGACCGGCATTGATGCTGTTGCCCACGCATTGGAAGGCTCAACCTCCCGCAGAACGAGCCGCGCGGGCCATCTTTTCGGCCTGGAAGCGCTCCGCATATTGAAAGAGGCGCTGCCGAAAGCTGTTGCGGATGGCTCAGATATCGAGGTGCGCAGTGACGTGTTATGGGCGGCGACCGTCGCAGGTTTGGCGCTCCATAACTGCAATACCCATATGGGCCACAATCTCAGCCATGGACTTGGATCTTTGGCGCGGATCCATCACGGGCGCGCCACAGGGCTCGGGCTTGAAGTAAGCTTGCCATGGCTTGTCGAACGCCCGGAAGGCGGAGAGAATTACGCAAAGGCAGCCGAAGCCCTGGGCGGTGCCGCAAAGGCCGAAGCGCTACCGGCCGCTTTCCAGACGCTGATGCGTGCCTGCGGTATCGCGCCGGAGCTTCCGCAGGAATGCGCCGGAGTGACCGTTGAGGCCCTTGCCGTTGAAATGAAGAACCCGGCAAATATCGGCATGGCGCAAAATGCCGCCTGCATAATCGACGATGACGGGTTGAATGAAATGGCCGCGAGAATGATGAGCCTGCCATTGGAGCGTGCGACGGCCTAGACGGGGGAGGGCCGCGCGCCCGAATGTCGGTTTCAGGTAAGGCGTCTGAGGTTTCGGCTGTCAGGATGCTTTTATAGTCGTGGGACCGGTGATCGGACCCGCAGTCCTGAACCCTGCCACGCGTAAGATCCCGGAGCCATTATGAGCGATGCCGGAACCAGCCGGAGCCTTCGATTGGGCATTGCTCTCATCGTTGCGACCGCGTTTACGATCTCGGTTCAGGATCTGGTCTTCAAGCTTTTTGCAAGCGAGCTGACGCTCTGGCAGATTTTCGCGCTTCGGGGCCTGATCGCGGTCCCGGCATTGCTTGCAATCGGGGCAGCCCGTGGGCAATTCAGGCCGATCCTTTCTTCAGCGTTCCAACTCTGGCCGGTACTCCGCGCACTTTGTCTCACGACAACTTTCCTTGCCTTTTATTCGGCTATTCCGTTTCTGGCACTCTCGACTGTTGGGGCGGCAAACTATATCGCGCCGATTTTCGTGGCACTCCTCTCCGCCTTCGTCATCGGGGAGGCCGTCGGGCGCTGGGGCTGGGTTGGCGTTTTCCTGGGCTTTGCCGGTGTTGTCGTCCTTTTGCAGCCTGGAACGGACGCCTTTTCTCCTTTTGCACTTCTGCCGGTGATTGGGGCGGCCTTTTATGCAACTGCGCACATCATCACCCGGACACGGTGTCAGACGGTCCCGGTCGCAGCCCTTGCGCTTTCCTTAAATACCGCGATGTGCCTCGCAGGGTTTTTGATCAGCATCGGTTTGCTTCTGGTAGAGCCACCGGAGACGATGACTGAAACCTTCCCGTACATCTTCGGGACGTGGTCGTCCGTCGGGCTGTCCGACTGGCTGGTCCTTGCCTGTCTTGCAGGATTTTCAATTCTGATCGGGATCATGCTTGCAGCGTCCTATCAGAAGGCTCCGCCCGCAACGATTGCAACCTTCGAATATAGCTATCTTGTCTTTGTCGCCTTTTGGGACATCGCATTCTTCGGGCTTTCGCCAACACCTTTGTCGCTCACAGGCATGGTGATGATCGTCGCTGCAGGTTTACTGGTGATGAGACGGCGCGCTTAGCGAAAGGGGGTCGGCGTTTGATGCCTGATGGGTCGCACACCTGTTGAAACAAGGAGAGTTCATAGATGTTGCCAATTGAGTCTTTGCTTGCCTTTGCCTTGATCTATTTGGTCGATTCCATGACGCCCGGTCCGGCGGTGGCCATGGTCACGGTCAGAGGGGCTACAATGGGGGTTAAAAGGACGACGCCTTTCATTTTCGGCCTTGTTGTGGGCGATCTGATCCTGTTTGCCATTGCTGCCGCAGGGCTGATAGCGCTAGCTGCTGCGCTGGGGCCGCTATTTTTCGTGGTAAAATGGGCGGGGATTACCTACCTCCTTTATCTCGCCTACCGGCTTTGGAATGCGAAGCCCGTGCCCCTGCCGCCGCCGCCTCAGAAAGGCGAAGGATGGCGCACCTTCGGAATTGCCCTTTTGCTTCCGCTTGGAAATCCGAAAGCGGTTGGTTTTTACATCGCACTGCTGCCGACGGTACTGGACGTCAGCACGCTTACAATTCTCGGTTATGTCGAACTGTCAGCGCTCATCGTAATCATTTGGGCTGGTTCTTTGTTCGGATACGCAATGGCTGCTTCAAAGGCTGGCCACTTGCTGAGGGCACCTCGTGCACAAAGAATCCTCAATCGGACGTCGGCCTGCACAATGGTTGGTGTCGCGGGAACGATTGCCGTACGCGAATAGAAATCAGGATCGGAAGGAAGGGTCGCAGAGATATGGACAGGCTCAAACTCTATTATGCGCCGGATAATGCCTCGCTCATCCTGCGCCTTGCACTTGAAGAAGCGGACTTGCCCTATGAGACAATCCTTGTCGATCGCGCGAGCAAGGCGCAAATGGCACCGGACTATCTGGCGCTCAATCCGACCGGCCTTATCCCCTGTCTCGTGACGCCCGAGGGCGCTTTAGCGGAAACCGGCGCCTGTCTTCTCTGGCTCATTGATCGCAATCCCGAGGCGCAACTTGGTCCATCGATTGAGGATGAAAAGCGCGGCTCGTTTCTGCGCTGGCTTTTCTATCTTTCAAACACTGTCCATGCCGATCTGATCCGTCTCTTTTATGCGGATCGCTATGTGCCGTCGGAGACGATTGAGGTGCATCATGGCATGATGACAAGGCGCATCCTGAAGCACTTCGACATCCTCGATAAAGCGGTGCGAGACGAGCCCGCGCTCTTCGCGCCGCCGTCGGCACTTGCGCTTTATTCTGGGCCGCTTTTGCGCTGGTCGGCGCTTTATCCGAAATCCGGCCCCAAGTGGCTTGATCTCAGCCGATTTCCAGCCCTTGAGGAACTGGCAAAGGCACTGGAGACACGGGCGAGCGTCCAAGAAGCAGCCATCGCCGAAGGTCTCGGCGAGACGCCGTTTACCAGGCCCCGGCTTCCAAATCCTCCGGAAGGCTCTGCAACGTAATCGGCCGCGTATCCGGTGAGGTCCCGTACGGAAGCCGGATAATCGGAGAGAGCGTGGCCGCAAGCTGATCGCGCTTTGCAACAGCTACGGATGTCAGGCCGAGTTCGCCCATCCGGGCAAGAAGGCGATGCGGCTCTATTCCCGAGAGATCGAGGTCTTTTATGGCGTCACCTGATCGAGTGATGACGCGCAGCCCGTCAGGAGAGGAAACGATTAGGGCGTCGATACCGGGCGGCGTTGGTGCGGATGAAGCGTCGAGAAGTATGACCTCTGGCACGCCATAGCGGATTCTGTGAAAGAAACCCGACATCAACTCTTTCGCCTCATCAGCGCATAAACCGATGCGCACATTGATCCCGGCCTCTCTCAGCTTTCTAAAACCTTCACCATTGACGCGCGGATCGGGGTCACGGATCGCACAAACGACGGTTGAGATCCCGGCTGCAATAATGGCATCGGTGCAGGGCGGTGTCTTTCCATAATGGCAACAGGGTTCAAGCGTCACATAAAGTGTTGCGCCTTCTGCGTTTGCGCTTGCCTGATCGAGCGCTTTCCTTTCCGCATGGGGACGGCCACCGGCATGGGTCGCTGCCTCGGATAAAACGATCCCGTCTTTGACGATGACGCATCCCACGGGCGGGTTGGGCCAGACATGACCGCGCATCTTGTTAGCAAGATCCAATGCGCGGCGCATCCAGTAAAGATCGTCAAAGCTGTGTTGGGTTGGGCGCATCGCCATAAACCTCTAGCGGGTCGAATGTCTTTTGCTGTTCCACAAAGGTGAGGGGCTCACCCGCATCACGCCCGACCGGTACGGTACGATAAAAACAGGATCGATAGCCGACATGGCACGATGCGCCGGATCCGGCGACCGCAACCCGGAGCCAGATTGCGTCCTGGTCGTCATCGATCCGTGCCTCGACGACTTTTTGAACAAGACCGGACGTTGCCCCTTTGTGCCAGAGCGCTTGTCTTGAGCGGCTGAAGTAATGGGCTTCGCCGGTCTCAATCGTGAGCCGCAGGGCTTCTTCGTTCATCCAGCCGAGCATCAGGACCTCGCCTGTCTCAGCGTCCGTAGTGACCGTTGGCATCAGACCGTTCTCACCGAATTTCGGGGCGAGTTCGGAGCCTTCCTCGACCTGTTCAACCGACTGACGGGCATGGAACTCCAGCCTTGCCATAAGTGCCTCTTTATTGGTTCTGATGTTATAACATAACGCTTCTGATATAGGACGACGGCATTGTAAAGGGTGAGGGCTGAGAATTGGGCCTAAGATCTGAGGCTGCGGCGTTCTTCGGGCGCATATCCCACGTGGTATGTCAGGCGAGGTAAGACCGGCTGTCTTTGAATCGGGAGAGAGGAAGGATAGGTTGGTGACAACGAGGGCCGTCGAGCCCGTGATTGCCTGACACCACACATTACAGCCGTCTGGCAATACCGAAGCAGCTTGACGCCCTTCAGCATTCAATTGAATGGTGTCCGAAGCGATTTTTTACACTCGGTCGATTTTTATGAATCAATATTTGTTCGTTGATGGCGGTGTGGTGTGTCGGCGTTTCGACAGTGATCCAGTTTCTGAATTGGGACAACCGGTTGTAGCAAGCGAGGATGGCCCGCAGCCCGTCCCAGCGCTCAATGCGTTACGAGACTGGAAGAAACGATACGCGCTCGCATCAGTGCGAAATGATGAGAATGTACTCCGTGAGATTGGCACCGAGATGTTTGACTGGCTCGACACTGCCGGCGCGTTATCGGACTGGATGAAGCCCGCTGAGCGACATCTACAGATTTTGCCAGACGACAACAGCAATCCAGAGCTTGCGACCGCGTTAATGGAAGCCCCTTGGGAAATTCTTTTCAATAGGGGATTTCTTGCGGCAGATCTTGCGCAACTGTTTGTTGTGTCCCGCAGGGTGATGAAACCCTCAGAGACGCCGTGGGATCCATCTCACGGCGATTTGCGCATGATGTTTATGGCGGCGGCGCCAGAGGGCGTATCCGAACTCGATTACGAAGCTGAAGAGGTTGCGATCATCAACGCCACTCAAAGCGCGGCTGGCTCATCATCCTTGGCACATCTGGTGGTGGAAGAAAGCGGCGCATTGGAACTCCTATCCGAGCGTTTGGATGGGCGCGACGGGGATTTCGAAGTCCTGCACCTTTCCTGCCATGGCGATATCATCGCTCCGCGAGGTGACGACGGAACGCGGCACGGTGCGGAAAGGCCGGTGCTTATCTTGGAGGGCGTGGATGGCACGCCCCATGAGGTCAGTGCGCCTGAGATGATCAGCACTTGCCAGGGTACGATGCCTCCATTGGTGTTCGTTTCCGCTTGCCGAACCGCACAGCGCGGAGGACCGGATACTTTGCGCGGCGCTGCGGACATGCGCCGGACAGGAATGGGTGAGGGTGTTGGGCTTCTCAATAATCCGCTGCACACACGCGACATCGGCAAGGATCAGGCCGCACCTATCGCAGAAGCGGCAGAGCCTTATGTCCTGGAATTGGTGCGAGGGGTCGGCAATGTGCTCGGCTGGGATGGGTCGGTTTACGATCACGACGCATCCGCGTTCGCGACGGGTTTTTATCGCGCCTTGTCTCGCGGTCGCAATGTGCCCACAGCTGCGGCTGTCGCCCGACGTGACCTTATCCAGGAACGACAGCGAGATCCGAAGAATGGGCGTCATTGGCATCTGGCGCGGGTTTATCTGGGTGCGGAAGGCGGTGGTCCGATCTGTAAGCCCGGCCTTAAGGGACGGGATGTGCCTGCGACCGTACCGGAATTCCTGGATAGTGAAAACAAGATCAGGGTCGCTGGGCGCGAAACCTTTGTCGGACGCCGCCGAACCATCCAGAAGGCACTAACGACCCTTCGGTCAGGTGACCGGGGCCTCCTCACCCACGGGATAGGGAATCTCGGCAAGTCGAGCCTCGCCAAGCGTATTGCCGACCGGCTGATCTCCTATCAAACGGTGGTTGTTGTCAGCCCAAGAGCGGACCTTGGGAGCGCCAATGGCCGCGTGATCTTCGAAAAGCTGAAAGCTGCTATGGGGAAGCGAGCGGACGCGCTGGAATATGGGAGCCCGCAGGCGGAAGAATTGCGCAATCAGGCTGCTGCGATGGAAGCCGATCTTGCCGAAGCACCGGAACGCTTCTGCGTTCGTTACTGGCCGGCCCGTTCAAGAACGAGCCCATTTTTCTGGTCCTGGACGACTTTGAGAATTCTCTGGAGACGCCAACGTCTGAGGCGCCGATCCCGAAACCGAAAGCGCATCTATTGCGGGATTTACAGGCGGTCTTTCGTGCGTTTGCCGGGCCTGGCATCACGTCAAGGTTCATGGTGACATGCCGTTATGATTTTTCGGTGCCCGACGCACAAGGAAACGACCTGACCGTGCCTTTCCTTGAGCGAATTCCTCTCAAACCGATGAATGAACGGGAAGGGATCAAACAATGGCAGGCGCGTGAGCGGGCACGGAAAACTGGTCAAGGAGAAACAACCAAGCACGAAGACATCGATGAGGCTCTTGTGTGGCGGATTCGCGCGGCGTCAAGCGGGAATCCTGGCTTACAGGAAGTTCTAACTCAGCCACTCTTGCGTGGCGCATCGGATGAAGTGACAGTCGCTCTAGAAAAGGTTGAGGCTTTCCTTGCAAGCGGTGAGATCCCTCCGCCGGATGAAGACGTCGGCGACTTCTTCGCTCGGATGACCTTTGAGGTCTATGAAAGCGCCCTCGATGGCACGACAAGGTTGGCTTTGTCCATTGCCCGCGCTTTTTCCCCAAGTGTATCAATCCCGTGCGCAGCACTTGAGGCCGCGATGGGCGCGATGGGGATATCAGCGCCTGATGCCGCCCTTCATAAACTTCTGGCTTTAGGGCTTCTCGATGATCACGGATTGCAAGCCGGTTGGCCGGGCATGACCAAATCCAAACATGCTGCGATCAATCCGCTCGCGCGCCCGCTCGCGGACGAATTGGGTGAAAAGGATCTGGCTCGCATGGCGCAGGTTGTCCTGCCGTTGCTAGCGGAAGCCTGGCAAGACGATGAGGGCCACTTTCCATACGATCTGCGCGCAGTCGAAGTGACCAAGACCGCTATGGTCTCTTCCGGATTTGATAGCAACATCCTTGCCGCTGCTGCGACTTGTGCTGTGGTATTCTTGTTCAAGCTGTCTGAAAACGCACCTGCTGCCGTTAGGCTGGCGGAACCGGCATTGGACAGACTCATAGCATTCAATATCCCGCCGTCTGCTCTCCTGCTCGGCCATACGATCAGAGCGGCGGAACGCGTGGGTGCCGTCGATCTGCAGGATCGATTGATCGACGCAGCCCTAGATCGCACAGATATAGAAGACCGGGCCCTGGCACAATTGAAAGGCCTGCACTGTGATCGACTGATGCGCCGCGGCGATCTCGACGGGGCGCTACAGATCCGCGAGACAGAACAGCTGCCGGTCTATGAGGCCCTCGGCGATAAACGCTCTCTTGCCGTCACGAAGAGTCAAATCGCCGATATCCTTCAGATGCGCGGCGACCTCGACGGAGCACTACGGATCCGCCAGGAAGAAGTGATGTCTGCATTCGAGGCCCTTGGCGATAAACGCTCCCTTGCCGTCACAAAGAGCAAAATCGCCGATATCCTGCAGATGCGCGGGGATCTCGACGGGGCGCTGTGGATCCGCGAGGAAGAAGTGCTGCCTGCATTCGAGGCCCTCGGCGTTAAACGCGAGATAGCCGTCACAAAGGGCAAAATCGCCGATATCCTGCAGATGCGCGGCAATCTCGATAGGGCGCTGCGGATCAGCGAGGAAGAAGTGCTGCCTACATTCGAGGCCCTCGGCGATAAACGCTCCCTTGCCTTCACAAAGGGCAAAATCGCCGATATCCTTGAGATGCGCGGAGATCTCGACGGGGCGCTGCAGATCCGCGAGACAGAACAGCTGCCGGTCTATGAGGCCCTTGGCGATAAACGCTCTCTTGCCG
>JBCDCU010000139.1:0-8912 GCA_039181265.1 Pseudomonadota bacterium
CAATGCAACAGACCGCGCGTCTTCTCCAAAAGGAAAACCGGTGATCGCAAGACCGGTTCGCTTTGCCGCCGATCGTCTCACTTTGGAAGCGGTTGGAACCGGGCGGGCGCGCTACTCGGTTATGCTGCGCAGCGCGACCCCAGGCAAAGTGATGGAACTCGCTCTTGCCGCCGATGAACGGTTTAAGAAGGGTGACAAACTCCTGCAAATCGATGACGCGGAACAACGTGTGGTTGTCGCGCTTGCTGAAGCTCGTCTTGATCAGGCGAAGACCGTTCTGTCGCGTGCCGAGCGTCTCGCAGGTGCTGGAACCGTGACGGAAGCGCGGCTCGACGAGGCACGCAGTGCAGCAAGGGTCGCTCAGTTGGAACTCGAACGGCAACGGGTTCTTCTTGCGGACAAGAAACTTCTGGCACCGTTCGATGGTGTTTCCGGCATTCCCAATATTGAAGCAGGGGCCTGGGTCGACACCGATGATGAAATCGCGACCTTCGACGATCGGTCTGAAATCGAAGTTGAGTTCGATTTGCCCGAGACCCTCCTTTCAAGAGTGAGCCGCGGAATGTCGGTCATCGCGACGACACCGGCAGCACCTGGCCGCGTCTTTACCGGACGCGTGACCGCGATCGGAAGCCGTGTCGGAATAGAAAACAGAACGGCCAAGGTCCGGGTTGCTCTGCCCAATCCCGACGATGTTCTGCGCCCCGGTTCTTCTTTTGTCATAAAGCTCGATCTTCAGGGCCGTCGTTATCCGTCCGTTCCGGAACTGGCCGTCCAGTTTTCACGCGGTGCGCTCTATGTCTGGCGGGTCAACAACGGCAAGGCAGAGCGCGTGGATGTTGAAATGGTTCGCCGACGCGAAGGCGATGTGCTCGTTGATGGTCCGCTCAACGCCTATGACCTCGTGATTATTGAAGGGACCCAACGCCTGAGAGAAGGCCGCGCGCTCGATGTGCGGGGGCTTCAACCAGGCGAGGCCTCCTGATGGCAGCACCGGGTGACCCTCCAGCATCGATGAGCGACCGTGGCGGCTTGCCGGGCTTGAGTGTCAGACGACCGTTTCTTGCCGCCGTCATGAACCTGATGATCATGGTGGCTGGTATCTCAGCAATCTTCGGTCTCGAAGTGCGCGAACTCCCCGATATCGACCGCCCGATTGTCAGTGTGCGGGCGAATTTCCCCGGAGCCTCTCCAACAACAGTCGATGCTGAGGTGACGTCTATCGTGGAAGGCGCGGTTGCCCGCGTCGAAGGCGTTGTCAATGTTGCGTCTTCGTCTGAGGAGGGCAACTTCCGCATGCGCATTGAATTTCGCCCGGACCGCGATCTCAACAATGCCGCAAACGATGTTCGCGAAGCGGTCAACCGCATTGTGAGAGAGTTGCCGGATGGTGTCGAAGACCTTTTTGTCGTGAAGTCCGACCGCGATTCCAGCCCGGTCATGCAAATCGCGGTCTGGAGCGATACCGTCCCGGTTGATGAGATAACACGGCGGATCGAAGATGAGATCATTCCGGAACTGACATCGATCGACGGCGTTGCTGATGTGGTTTTGTTTGGTGAGAGGAGCCGGGTGGTTCGTGTCGCCCTCTCGCCTAGACGGCTTGCTGCGTTCGGCTTCTCCGTTGCCGAAGTGATGGAAGTCGTTCGTGCTGCACAATTCGATGTGCCGGTCGGCAGTTTCGAGGCGGGCGATCTTGAAGTGTTGGTGAGGGCAGACGCCTCTGTTGTCGATCCTGAACTCATACAGGACCTTCGCCTGCGCGAAGATGTCCGGCTCGGCGACGTTGCCGATGTATATTTCGGGCATTCCAAGGCGGAAAGCGATGCGCGCCTTGACGGGCGCAGGGTTGTCGTACTCGGCGTTGTGCGCCAGTCGCAGTCGAATACGGTCGCAATCTCCGAAGGCGTGCGCTCGATTGTTCAGCGGATGGATAACAGGTTCTCAAACCTCAACATTCAAATCATTGTCGATGATGCCGTCTTTATTCGCGGCGCAATCAACGAGGTGATCACGACGCTCGGTCTTGCGCTTCTCATTGTCGTGGCTGTGATCTGGGCATTCCTTGGCCGCCTCGGTACGACGCTCATTCCGGCTGTGACGATCCCGATTGCCCTTATTGGCGTTCTTGGTGCGATTTGGCTCCTTGGCTTTTCTATCAACCTCATTACGCTTCTGGCACTCGTTTTAGCGACTGGGCTCGTCGTTGACGATGCGATCGTTGTCACGGAGAACATCCAACGACGTCGCGCGGAAGGGATCGGTGCAAGGGCGGCCGCGGTGATCGGCACCCGCCAGGTTTTTTTCGCCGTTATTGCAACGACCATCACCCTGATTGCCGTCTTTCTTCCGATTTCATTCTTGCCGAGCGATGCGGGACGGCTCTTTGCGGAATTCGGGATCGTGCTTGGCATAACGGTTGCGCTGTCCTCCTTCGTTGCCCTCACAGTCTGTCCGATGATCGCATCGAGATTGTCCGATCTTGGCGGCGACGGTTTCATCCGCCGAGGTATCGGCCGGGGGATCAGCGTTGCTTATGGCTGGCTTCTATGGCCCGCGTTAAAGGCGCCGCTTGTCTTTATTTTTCTGGCGTCGCTTCTCGCTGCGACCAGCCTGACTGTTTACGGCGACCTTGGTGAGGAGCTTGTTCCGCGAGAGGATCGCGGACGTGTCGTGGTACGCTTGCAAGGACCGGACGGGACCGGGCTTGCCTACACGGACCGGCAGGTCGAAGCCGTTGAAAACCTCATCGCTCCGTTTGCGGAGGAGGGTATCGTTGAGAGTGTTTATTCAATCACCGGTCGTTTCGACCCCAATCGGGGTGAGATATCTGCGCAGTTGATACCCTGGTCTGAGCGCGACGTCGGTCAACTCGATATTGAGGCTGCAATCAAAAAGGACTTTGCCGACATCCCGGGCGCACAGGTCCGCATTCGATCGATCAATTCCCTCGCGCTCAGGCGCGGTTCTGACGGAGGCATCTCCATTGCCCTCACCGGGCCGACTTACCCGGAGATTGCGGAGGCTGCGGATGTTTTCGCCGAGCGCATGGCTGAGATCGACGGAATCTCCGGCATCCGGGTTCAGTATCAGGCGACGCAACCGCAATTGGGTATCGGGATCGATCGGGCTCGCGCGTCCCATCTCGGTGTTGCCATGTCCGAATTGTCTGAGACGCTCAGCGCGCTCATTGATGAGGACGAAGTGGGCGAGCTGACCGTCAAGGATCAGGCAGTGCCAATCATCGTCCAATCACAGAATGGCGCCATCCGCGACCCGTCGGATCTTTTGAACCTTTATGTGCGCTCCGATCAGGCAGAACTCGTCGCGCTTTCGCAGTTGATCACGTTCGAGGAGACCGGAGTTGCTGCCGAACTTGATCGCCATGGTCAAAAGCGGGCCATTGAAATCGATGGCGCCCTTGCGCCGGAGCTCAGTCTGCGCGAGGCGGTTGAACAGATCGAAACGCTCGCAAGAGAAATCCTTCCCGGCGACATCGGGCTTTTGTTGCGCGGCGAAGCGGAAGCTCTGGACGAAACATCGAACGCGGTGACGACCACTTACATCATTGCGCTGATCATCATCTTTCTGGTTCTTGTCGGTCAATTCGAGAGCATCACTAGCGCGCTTGTTATCATGGTCACCGTCCCGTTCGGCGTCTGTGCAGCGATTTATGCGCTCTGGCTGACAGGTACGACGATAAACATCTACAGCCAGATCGGTGTCTTAATGCTGATTGGGATTATGGCAAAGAACGGGATCCTGCTTGTCGAGTTTGCCGATCAACTGCGCGAACGGGGTTTCAGCGTTACCGATGCAGCGCGTGAGGCTGCCATCCAGAGACTGCGCGCCATCGCCATGACCCTGGCCTCGACGGTGCTTGCGGGATTGCCATTAATTCTGAGCACGGGCCCAGGCGCGGAGGCACGAACAGCGATCGGTTGGGTCGTGTTCGGCGGACTTGGGCTTGCCGCAGCATTCACTCTCTTTCTGACGCCCGCCGCCTATGCGCTTATCGCGGGTCTGTCGAAGAGCCGCATTCATGCCACCAATCGTCTCGATGAAGAGCTCGAACAAGCGAGGACATCGCAGCGCGGACCCGCTGAATAGCCGGTACACATCAGCTGCCCGGATGTAACGATAGTTAAAATTTGAATGAATTTCTTTGCCGAGCCTTAACGCTCGCTTGTTATGCGTGAACACACCAATGAAGCCTTTGAAAGGCCAGCAAAATGTGCAGTTCAAGAAAAGGCAGTTCCAATCAATCGCCAGAGGAATCCTCTCGTCGGCTCTCTCGCCGTGCGTTCATGCCTTTGGCCCTTGCAGGATTAACCGTCGCCCTTTTTTCAGGTGGCGTTGACACTGCCGGTGCAACTGAACCTCAGCTAAGAGCCCTTCGTAGAGACAGGCTTTATAAGAGCAAGCAGGATCGTCTTGATCGAAAGCGGCGACGGACCGAAGGACGCAAGGGTAACGTCTCATCGAAATCGACGTCGAGACCAACGCTTAAGCGGAATACACCGACCTTGAAGCGTTACCGCCCTTATGACCCCTATCGACGAACGCGGGTCTACAGTTCGGGCAAATCAAAACGCGATGTGCCGAAACGTCTTGGCCGTGAGACACGCAAGCCGCTCATCATCGTCATAGAAGATTGACGCCGCGGCGCAGCCCGCATTCAGGTTGCGTCTGTAGCGGTGCCGTTTTATCAGACGTGATGGCTGATAACAGACAGGAACGTGAGCGACGCCTCGCGGAAGCATTGCGACAAAATCTGAAGCGGCGCCGCGAGCAGAAAAAGGCGGTGACGCAGGTAGATGATGGCGAAAAGCCTGGCGAACGGGACGCAGCGTCGACACGGCGCTTTCGTGACAAATCTGTCGATCCGGGCAAATAATTGCGAGCTATTGAAGGCGACCGGTACCAACGGCTGGATATTGCCTTGATTCCGCCTCGTTTCGCGGTCTAGACCGTTGTGGTTGCTAAGCGCGGCTGGAAAAACGAAGCCTGCGCGGGTAGTTAATTATGGGACCCGGCAAAAGGCCGGTGGCAGGCACAACAACAGCCCTTTGAAGCAAACTGACTGACAGTGCTTCCGGGCGACGACACCCAATTGACGCGGCGATGGGACACCGCTGGTCTGGGAAGATGCCAGTCTCAAGAAGCAGAGTTTCGGTTTTGGGGTAGGGACGATAATGGACAGTATTCGGATTGTTGGAGGCGGTGAACTCAACGGGCGGATCCCGATTTCGGGCGCGAAGAACGCAGCCCTTCCGTTAATGATTGCCAGTCTTTTGACGGATGGAACACTGACCCTCGATAATTTGCCAAGACTGCGCGATGTGGACCAACTGATCCGCATTCTCGTCAATCACGGTGTCAATTATTCCGTCGACGGGAAAAGGGCTGGCGCGGATATGATGAGTGGCCAACGGGTCCATTTTTCCGCCAAAGATGTTGTTGATACAACCGCTCCATACAGTCTTGTTTCCAAGATGCGGGCGAGTTTCTGGGTGATTGGGCCTCTTCTCGCCCGTATGCATGAAGCGAAAGTTTCGCTTCCTGGCGGCTGCGCGATCGGCACGCGGCCGGTCGATTTCTTCATCGACGGACTGACGGCCCTCGGCGCGGACATCGAGATCGAACAAGGATATGTCGTTGCGAAGGCGAAGGGTGGGCTCGTCGGAAACCGCTTCCGTTTCCCGCATGTCTCGGTCGGTGCAACCCACACATTGATGATGGCTGCGACGCTGGCGCGGGGCGAAACCGTTCTTGAAAATGCGGCCCGCGAACCTGAGGTTACAGATCTTGCCGATTGCCTTACCAAGATGGGCGCGAAGATCAGTGGTGCCGGAACGTCCACGATCACCATCCAAGGCGTCGACAGATTGTATGGTGCGCATCACATTGTGCTGCCGGATCGCATCGAGACGGGAACTTACGCAATGGCGGTCGCGATGGCGGGCGGCGATGTGGTACTTGAGGGTGCCCGCCCGGACCTGCTGCAGTCCGCCCTCGATACGTTGTCTGATGCCGGCGCGGAGATCATCCCCACGAACGAAGGAATACGGGTCAAACGCAATGGCCACGGTATCGAGGCGGTAGATGTCTCGACGGATCCTTTCCCGGGTTTTCCAACCGATCTTCAAGCACAGTTCATGGCGTTGATGACGAAGGCAAAGGGCACGTCAAAGATCACGGAAACGATCTTCGAAAACCGCTTTATGCATGTTCAGGAGCTTGCCCGTCTTGGTGCCAACATTTCGCTGGACGGTCAGACAGCAACAGTCACAGGTGTTGATTGCCTCAAAGGAGCCGAGGTCATGGCGACTGATCTGAGAGCATCCGTCTCGCTGGTGATTGCGGGCCTTGCCGCGGAAGGTGAGACAACCGTCAGCCGGGTCTATCATTTGGACCGCGGCTTCGAGCAGCTTGAAGAAAAGTTGTCCGCCTGTGGAGGAAACGTTACCCGGCTTTCCGCATAAGCTTGCGAAAAGCATTTGGTTACGGCTTTTTGCGGGCGTCAATTTGCGCTATGACGAATTGGGCTGGTTGACGCGCTGAACCTTGCGAGAACCGAATCTGACAATCGGTGGCAGGGGAAGCATATCGGCAGCCCGGCATTTCGGAACGCATACGCCGGGGTTACGACATGAGTGTCCTTCAAGAGGCGAAGGTGCTGTCGAGCATACCGATCTTTTCGAGGCTCGACATCAAGAAGCTGCAATTGCTGGTGCTCTCCTCCGAACGGCTTGTTTATCGGAAAGACCAATTTCTCTGTCGCCAGGGCGATCCAGGTAATGAAGCCTTTGTTGTCATTTCCGGTGAAGCTGACATTCTGGTGGACGCAGGCGATGGCCCGCTCAAGGTCGCCACGATCGGCGAACACGGTATCGTTGGAGAGATGGCGATCTTGTGCGATCAGCCGCGTTCCGCGAGCGTTAAAACCGTTTCGCCCACGCTCGAGACACTGAAAATTGAAAAACGTGAGTTTCTTGCCTTCCTGCGCGACAATCCCGAGGTTGCCCTCGAGGTGACGCGGCACCTTGCGGAACGCTTGATGAAGACGACACAGGATCTTGCCCGTGTTCGAGAGTTAGCCTCCTGATGGGTTTCACCGTTGCCGTTTACGGTGCGCGCGGATCGATTCCGGCCTGCGGTGAAAATATGCTCGATGTTGGCGGCAACACATCGTGCGTTCTCGTCACGATCAATGACCGGGTTCTGATTTTCGATGCAGGAAGCGGCATCGTCGGGCTCGGACGGGATCTCCTGAAACGGGATAAGCCGATCACGGCCGATCTGTTTTTGTCCCATGCCCATTACGATCATCTGATTGGGCTTCCCTTTTTCGGCCCGTTGACTAAGCCCGAGACAAATCTGACGATCTGGACAGCGTTACCTGATGCTCCAGCCGATACCGAGAATGTTATCGAGGCTTTTCTTCGTCCCCCCTTCTTTCCCGTTACAATCAGTGAATTCGCTGCGAAAAGCCATTGCCGCACATTGGGGGTCCCCGAAACTCTTGATCTCGGAGATGGCGTCGTCGTCCGCAATTGCCGGGTGAACCATCCAGGCGGCGCTTATGGTTTCAGAGTGGAGTATGGCGGGCGTGCTTTCTGTTATGTGAGCGATTTTGAACATGATGGCGGGCCAATGGATGCTACGCTGGCGTCGTTTCTAAGTGGTGCGGATCTGGCCTTTATGGACTCAACCTACACGCCTGAAAATTATGACGACAATCGCGGTTTCGGTCATGCGTCATGGCTTGCCAGCGGAGAAATATGCGAAACTGCGAAGGTTCGTCGCTGGCGGCTTTTCCATCATTTTCATTTGAGCAGCGATAAGGTGCTTGGTGAAATTGAGGTTGCGGCGCGCAGCAGATTTCCGAATGCCGCTCTCGCCCGCGAAGGTGATGTCTATGACCTGGTCGGGGCGGCCTGATGTCACCTCTTCCCGGCGTTGTTACCGGTCTTTTCAGGGATAATGAGCAGCTTGAGAGTCTGCCGCCAATGGCGCGTGCCAGACTCCAGGAACAGGAAAATGCTGCGGAAGTTTTGACACGGGTTATTCAACTCGGCATCGTCCTGTTTTTCAGCGTTCTTTACATCACATCGCCAAAACTCGGCGCGCCGGATAAGCAGTTCATTACGCCGCTTATCCTCTTGCTCTATGTGGCGCTCACTGCATTTGGGCTTATCTGGTCAATCAGAAAACCGCTACCGGACTGGGCTGTTTACGGTTCCACTATCATCGATATGGCGCTGTTATATGCGCTGATCTGGACATTTCATATCATCTACGAGCAGCCGCCGAGCTTCTATCTCAAGGCGCCGACACTGCTTTACGTCTTTATTTTCATAACATTAAGAGCGCTTCGGTTTCAGGCGCGTTTCGTGATCGCTTCCGGGGTGACAGCCGCTGTCGGCTGGGGCCTGATGTTCATGTACGTGCTTGTTTTCGACAAGTTCAATGAAATGGTCACGCGGGACTTTGTCACCTATCTTACCAGCAACAGCATTCTTATCGGCGCTGAAGTCGACAAGATCATATCGATCCTTGTTGTGACAGCGATCCTTGCGCTTTCGATCAGCCGTGCCCGTCAGACATTGATCAGAGCAATCACGGAACAACACGCGGCCTCTAACTTATCCCGGTTCTTTGACGAGGACGTCGCGGGCGAGATCACCGCGAATGATATCGACCTTGACAATGAATCGGGTGTCGAGCGGTCGGCTGCGATCCTCAATATTGATTTGAGAGGGTTCTCGAAACTTGCCGAGACGCACGAGCCGAATGAGGTAATCGCGCTTTTGACGGCCTATCAGAAACGGGTGGTTCCCATCATCAAAAAACATGGCGGATCGATCGATAAGTTTCTCGGCGATGGGATACTCGCAAGCTTCGGTGCG
>JBCDCU010000140.1:0-8908 GCA_039181265.1 Pseudomonadota bacterium
GCTGGTTGCTGCCGGTGGTCTTGCCGCCGCGCTGTCAACGGCTGCCGGTCTTCTACTTGCGATCTCTTCAGCCGTCAGTCACGACCTGATCAAGGGGCAATTGAAGCCGGACATCAGTGAAAAAGGCGAACTGATGGCGGCCCGTGTCTCTATGGCTGTGGCAATCGGTGTTGCGACCTATCTCGGTCTCAATCCTCCGGGATTTGCGGCACAAACCGTGGCTCTGGCCTTCGGTCTCGCGGCTGCATCGATCTTCCCGGCCTTGATGATGGGTATCTTTGTGAAGCGGATTAACAACCGTGGCGCTGTCGCCGGTATGCTGACCGGCCTGCTGTTCACGCTGCTCTACATCTTCCTTCACAAAGGTTGGTTCTTCATCCCGGGTACTGCAATGTTCCCAGACACGATCGCAGGCTCTCTGCTCGGCATCAAGTCAACCGCTATCGGTGCAGTTGGTGCAGTGCTCAACTTTGCTGTGGCCTACGCTGTCTCTACTCAGACGGAAGAGACACCGGATCACATCAAAGAGCTTGTCGAAAGCGTCCGTGTTCCGCGCGGTGCCGGTGGTGCAGTCGACCACTAAGACGAAGTCAAAAGGCGGGTGGCATTCCATCCGCCTTTTTTTCCAGAGGCATCGTTGAAAAGGCGATGCCTTTTGTCCTTCTTGATCGGGGAGAGAACGGATCTTGGAACCATTTGCGTTGAATACCGAACGATTTTTGCGCGAATTGCACCCTTATGAGACTTTGTCAGAAGAGCAATTCACTAGAGTTGTGGAAGACCTGAAAACGCTGCGCTTTAAAGAAGGCGAGGGCATTTACACATACGGCGAGGCCTTGGACGGCATTTACATAATCGCCAAAGGCAATGTCGAGATTACCCTGTCTGACGGTAGCCTCCTGTCATCGCTGCGAGAGAAAAACAGCTTCGGGGAACGAGGGCTCATGAAAGATGGGCTTGCCGCGACCACCGCGAAAGCAACATCTGAAACAACACTCCTTCTTCTACCTAAGACAACATTTGACGCTCTCTTCGAGACACATGAACCGTTTCGAAAGTTCTTTACAAGAAGCCGTGCGCAACACGCGCAACCAAGGCCGAATGCGCTCACGAGCACGCTTGTCGAAGACCTGATGACACCTGATCCGGTCTCCTGCACGCCTGAAACGACAGTTGTGGATGCGGCCCGGTTGATGCGGGATAAAAGCATCTCATCCCTTGTTGTTACTGACGATGCAGGACTCAAGGGGATTGTGACGCTACGCGACATCTCAAAGAAGGTCGTCGCTGAAGGTTTACCGAGTGATGGCCCGGTAAGCGACATCATGACACCAAATCCGCTCACCCTTCAGCCTGGTGCGATCGGATCCGATGTCCTCCATTTCATGATTGAAAGAGGGATCGGTCATGTGCCGATTGCGTCTGCCGGTAAAGTCCTCGGTATTGTCACGCAAACCAATCTCACCCGTTTTCAGGCCGACAATTCAGCGATCCTTGTCCATGATATTACAAAGAGCCAGACCATCTCGGAACTTGCCGGAGCGACAAAACGCATTCCGCAACTGCTCGCCACCCTTGTTGGGTCTGGTAACCGGCATGACGTCGTAACAAGGCTTGTTACCGATGTCGCCGATGCGGTCACGCGACGCCTTCTTAAGCTCAGCGAACGGGAACTCGGCACTGCTCCGGTTCCATACCTCTGGCTTGCCTGCGGCTCGCAGGGCCGTCAGGAGCAAACGGGCGTCTCCGATCAGGACAATTGCATGATCCTCGACGATAGTGCGACCGAAGACGACAAGGTTTATTTCGAACGGCTAGCGAATTTCGTCTGCGATGGCCTCAACGCTTGCGGCTATGTCTATTGCCCCGGTGACATGATGGCGAAGACGGACCGCTGGCGGCAAACTCGCAGCGTCTGGCAGTCCTATTTCGACGGCTGGATCACAAGTCCCGATAAACAGGCGCAGATGCTGGCGTCCGTCATGTTTGATCTGCGGCCGATCGGCGGGACAAATTCGCTGTATGACAAGTTACAGGAAGAAACGCTCGCAAAGGCCTCTAAAAACAGCATTTTTGTCGCTCACATGGTATCGAATTCGGTAACCCATCAGCCGCCACTCGGGCTTCTGCGCGGCTTTGCGACATTGAGATCCGGCGAGCACAAACACCACATTGACTTGAAGCTCAACGGTGTTGTGCCGATCGTCGATCTTGGGCGGATTTATGCGCTGAGGGGGCAGATCAAACCGGTCAATACGAGAGCGCGCCTCACGGCAGCTCGCGACGCTGGAACTGTGAGTACAAGCGGCGGCCATGATCTTCTGGATGCCTATGATCTCATTGCGGAGACCAGGCTTCAGCATCAGGCACGTCTTATTCGCCAGGGCGAAAAGCCTGATAATTTCATGCGCCCGACGGTGCTATCGGAGTTTGAACGCAGTCACCTGCGCGATGCTTTTGTTGTGGTGCGAACAATGCAAGCCGCCGCTGGACAAGGACATGGTGTCTTGTAGGAATGGGATCCCTCTGAGAGCAATTATCTGAGAGGGACTTTTGAAGAGCAGCAAGGGAGGAACGCTGCAATGGGACTGGAGCTGGTTGCCACATTTGCCATCGGATTTGCAGCTGCCGGCGTTGCAATGCTTATCAATTGGCTTTTGGGCAAGAGATTGCCACGGTGGATTGTACCGGTGTCGGCCGGTGGGGCCATGATCGCCTTTGCGATCTTCAGCGAGTATGCCTGGTTTGGACGCACGAAGGCCGCCTTGCCTGAGGGGATTGTCGTTGCACATTCGGTGGAGGAACAGGTCTTCTATCGGCCCTGGACGTATGTCTTCCCTTACGTCGATCGGTTCATCGCCGTCGACCGCGTCTCGCTTCGGCAAAACGAGAACTTTCCGGATCATAAAATACTGGATCTTTTGGTCTATGGCCGATGGGCACCGGTGAACCGGATCCGCTCGATTTTTGATTGCGCGAACGGCCGGCGCGCTGATCTGACCGATGGTGTCTCCTTTACCGAGGAGGGCGAGCTTCAGGGCGCCACCTGGTATAATACGGGCCTCGACGATCCGGTTACGAAAACAGCGTGTGAGACGGGATGATGCTGGACTCTCTTAGCCTCCGGATCCGCATTCTCCTCTTTTTCGCCTTTCTCGGCGTTGGCTCGGTCGCTATCATCACAGGCTCGCTCTGGTTCAACTACCAGCGCCTCAATGATCCAGCGCTCCTTTCGCCCTTTATCAATTCGGGGCTGATCGCCACATTCGGGGTTCTTGGTCTCACCGTCTTTGTCTGGCTTCTTTTCGATGAGAATGTCGCAAAGGCGATTGAACGGCTCGCAGCCACGTTGCGGGCGCGGGTTCACACCGACGTCACGAGCGATGTGGACGCGGAGACGGCCCGCTATCTCGGTGACCTTGCGCCAGCAGCAGTTGAAGTGACAAAGCGGCTGTCCGATGCAAAATACAGCGCTGCTGAAGCCGTCGCTCGCCGCACATCCGAACTTGAGACTGAGAAGGCGCATCTAACGCGGGTGCTGTCCGATATACCGCTTGGCGTCATCATGGTCGGCGCCAACGATCAGATCACCCTATACGACGGGCAATCGGCCGCCTGTTTCGACGATTACAATCCGCTTGGCCTGGGCAACGCGATCTCGGATCATTTTTGCACCGATACCCTCAAAAAGACTTGCGCCAAACTTGAGGAAATGGATGACGGTGCGGCCTTGGATGTGCGCCTGCCGACTGCCGATCATTCCCTCGATTTCGAAGCAAGCGTCAGGCTTCTTGGTGATGATCTCGGTTATGTGATCGCCCTTAAAGCGGAAAATCAGGGGCTTGCGTCGCGTCCGCTCGTTTTCGATTTTTATGTCACGGAACACCACGCGTCCGGGGAACTGGCCGCGAAGAAGCTCTCTGAGATTTGTTACGTGGTCTTCGATACAGAGACGACGGGCCTTTCGACCGAGACCGATGAGGTGATCCAGATCGGTGCGGTTCGCATTGTCAACGGTCACCGCGTCGATGGAGAAATCTTCGATCTCTTCGTCGATCCGAAACGCCCGATCCCGCCAGCCTCAACGAAGGTGCACGGGATCAGTGACGACATGGTGAGGGGTGCGCCACACTTCGACGAGGCGGCGCGGAAGTTCCATGCCTTCTGTAAGAACGCTGTTCTTGTCGCCCACAATGCCCCATTTGATGTGGCTTTCTTCAAACGTGACAGGAAGAGCCACGGCTGTACCTTCGACCATCCGGTGCTTGATACTGTGCTTTTATCCGCTGCCGCGTTTGGACAAAGCATGACTCACACGCTCGACGCACTCGCAGATCGGCTTGATGTCGAGATTGCTGAAGAAGAGCGTCACACAGCGCTGGGTGATGCGATCGCGACGGCTGATGTGCTTTTGAAGATGTTGCCGATGTTGGAGGCGCAGGGCGTTGTGACCCTGCGTGACGCGCAAAACGAAATGCGCAACCACCAGCGCCTTCTCGCGGTCGTCAACGACGAAGCCGGGTGAGATCCGTCGTCGTAGAAGCACGTCCGGCTGGCCCGCATTCCTCTTTTCACAAAACTCTCAGGTGTTCTGTGCGCTGAGCTTCAACCCGTCGACATAGGTTCGGATCAGCGTTCGCGCGAGTATCATCGATGTCTCGCCTTCCAGAAGGCGGCCGGTACTCTCAAGCGATGTCATGCCAAAGAGGCTCATCCACAAGATCCGCGCATGCTGATGGAGCGCTTCCGGATCCTCCTTGGCAAAGAGAGGCGCAATCGCCCGTTCAATGACGGCAAGAAGCATCGACACTTTCTCTGAAAACCAGTCCGGCACGGGGCGGTCTTCAGGTAATTTATGCTCGAAAACCGCATTCCAGAGCTTTGCGTGAGATTGCGTGAATTCGAGATAGTTATGCGCGAGCCTGTCGAGGTCGGCGATCGGATCTCCGGTCAGCTCTAGATCCGAACACGTGTCGTAGAGTGCGTCGAGAGTCTCGCCGTTCATGTGCATGACGAGATCATCGAGATCCTCGAATATATTGTAGAGCGTCCCGATCGTATATCCGATATCGCGTGCAATCTGTCGCGCGCGTAGGCCCCTAAATCCTTCTTTTTCAACAATCTTCCGTGATGCGTCGAGCACCAGCCGCCGCAGTTCTTCGCGTGTGTGATCGGAGCGTCGGGCCATTGGATTTCTCGTGAGGTTTACCGTCAAAAGGGAGGGCTTGCAAAAATATATTGAACAATGTTCATTTTCAATATAATTAAATGATCAGTGATCAATTAATGGTCGCTCGGTTTGAAAACTCTTGATGAAGGAAAATTTGTCATGGCTTGGATTTCAAAGAGCTGGACTACGGCGGCGGCCCTCATCGTAGGGCTTGGCATGATGGCCTCAGTGGCATCTCCCGCGCAGGCTGTCGGCTTGCTCACGCCCTCGACACAGTCGGAATCCCTCGATCTGAGGGATCACAACGTCAGTGTCGTCATTGAAGACGGATATGTGATCACCACCATCGATCAGGTGTTCAGCAATCCGCATGCAACGGACATGGAGGCGACGTACTCATTCCCCGTTCCGGTCCGTGCCGCGGTTTCTGAATTCACCTATTGGATCGACGGGAAACCGGTCACGGCGGAAGTTCTGGAAAAGGAGGAAGCTCGTAAGATCTACCGAAGCGAGAAAAAGGCGGGACGCGAGACTGGCCTTGCCGAGCAGGATGGCCACAAGACGTTTGACATCAAGGTCTGGCCGGTTCGTGGCAATGACGACGTCAAGATCCGTCTTGCCTATATCCAGCCAGCGAAACTCGATACCGGGATTGGCCGCTACCTCTATCCACTGGAAGAGGGCGGGGTTGACGAAGAAAAGCTGGCTTTCTGGACGCACGAACAAACCGTCACAGGATCGTTTAGCTTCGATCTTCATCTCCGCACGGATTATCCGGTCGATGCAGTCCGCTTGCCAAGGCATCCGGCTGCCCAGATCACGAAGGAAGCCGATGGAAGCTGGCGTGTTCACATGAACAACCGGTCGATGGCGGATAGCCAATCCGACGGCACAGATCTCGACGCGCAAGCAGTCTTGTCCATTGATGGCAATGCCATTGGCGATCCTGCCGCCACCGGTGAGGGCGAGGGCGTTCAGGAAGAAGCGGCACCTCTGGTCCAAACGCCCGTGAAGCTTGATACGGATATTGTCGTTTACTGGCGCCAGGCACCCAACCAACCGGCGCGGGTCGATCTTGTGCCGTATAAAGCCGATCCGTCCGGCCGAGGCACCTTCATGTTGACGTTGACGCCGGGCATGGATCTGAAACCGATCGCTGAAGGCCGCGACTGGATCTTCGTTCTCGATCGGTCCGGCTCTATGGGAAGCAAGATCGCGACGCTTGCTGAGGGTGTTGGAAAAGCGCTCAACAAATTGCGCCCCGAGGATCGCTTCCGGATCGTCTTTTTCAACAACGAGTCAATGGAGCTCACGAGAGGGTTCACACCTGCCACCGCCGAAGACATCAATCGCGCGCTCCATCAGGTGCGCAGCGTCAGAGCTGAAGGCGGAACCAACCTTTACGGCGGATTGCAAAGAGGTCTTGCAGCGCTCGATTCCGACCGGACCGGTGCAATTGTCCTGGTCACCGACGGGGTTGCCAATGTCGGCACAACGGAGACCCGCAAATTCCTCGAACTGATGCAGCAGAAAGACGTTCGTCTCTTCACCGCCATCATGGGAAACAGTGCCAATGTTCCGTTGCTTCAGCCGATGACGGATGCCTCGGGCGGGTTTTCGGTCGCGGTCTCGAATTCCGATAACATTGTCGGAACGCTCCTTCAGGCAACATCCAAGGTAACCCACGAAGCGCTCCATGGCCTTAAGCTGGATTTCAGCAATAAGGACGGATCGGTGCGCATCAATGATATTCGCCGCCGTGAGAATCCGTCGCTCTATCGTGGCGAGCAGCTGGTTCTCTTCGGTCATTACTGGGGAAGCGGTGACGCAACGGTCAGGCTCTCCGGCGAAATCTCCGGAAACCCGGTGAGCTATGAAACCACCTTCAATTTTCCTGAGACGGCTGATCTCAATCCCGAAATCGAGCGCCTGTGGGGTTACGCACAAATCGAGCGCGATATGCTGACAATGGCAATGCTCGGGCTGAATCCGGATCTCAAGACATCGATCATCGACACGTCTAAGGAATACGGAATTCTGACCCCGTTCACCTCGATGCTGATCGTGAAAGAAGCGCGGTTTGAGGAACTAGCCATTGAGCGGACCAACAAGAAGCGTCTGGCGGTTGAAAAGGTCGCTCAACAGCAGCGCAAGGCGGCTCCGGTCAGAACGACCAGGGTGGACGCGCAAAAGCCGATGTTTAATGGAAACCAGCCGAGTCACACCGGCGGTGGATCAGGCTCGCTCGGCCTTGTCGGTCTCCTCCTTGCACTGGCGATCATGGGCGCCGGGCTCGCAATGCGCAGGCGGGCGGAAGCATGATCCGCTATCTGAAAAACATGGTCCATGGCAGCGTCAGGCTGCCATGGATCACCTTTATCCTTTCAGCGATCAGCGTTGGGCTCTTCGCTGGTTTTGGCGGTGGATCCGAGGCGTTCATCTATGATCGTGTGCTGATCGAACAGGGCGAGGTCTGGCGGCTTGTAACCGGACATTTCATCCACCTCGACTTTCAGCATCTTGTGACGAATGTCGGTGCTCTGATTGCCCTGGGCGCGCTTTATGAAACCTCCCGATTTGGCGGGCCTGGTCGATTGGTCTTCGGCTGCTTTGCTCTTGCGGGCGGTCTGATCTCCGCCGGTCTCTTCTTCGGCGGTCCTGGAACGCTTTATTATTGCGGACTATCCGGCATCCTGAATGGCCTGTACGTGCTCACTGCCCTCGCGTTGTGGCGCGAAAGCGGAAGCAGGATCTGGCTCGTGGCACTTGGTCTGATCGTTCTCAAAGTCGGATATGAAAGTGTCTTCCCGCCAATCTTTTCGAGCAATCTCGTATGGCCACCTCATATCGGAGCCCACGTCACGGGCATTATTACAGGTCTCCTCGTGTTTGGCTGGAACCAAAGACGGGATTGGAAGCGGGCGCTCTTTGGTCCGGGAGCCTTCGCCCATGTCTCATAGCGAACATTCGCTAAATCGCCGGCTCCATTGAGACCGTGAGCCGGTGGGCGTGAAGCGCGCCATAGAGCTCCATGAAGCTTTCATAATGGCGTTTCAGATAATCCGGCAGCGTTTCGGGATCGACGGGCTTGGTCGTCTGGGCCTTAAGCCCGTCACTATCCCTCAGCGAGGCGTGCCAAACATCATCATTATCGTCATACCAGAGCACTTCGTTGCGGGCGCCGGGCTCCCAGGTGAGTGCTTCTTCGATGAAGGGAATACCGATCGCCTCGCAATAGCTGCGCACCATTGCCGGGGGATCTGAGAGAAGGTCATCACTATCGATCACCACGGGGGTGGTACCGGTCCGCTCGGCGAGAAGGTGAAACAGGCGGTGCTGTGCGTCAAAGCTAATTTCATGCGGCTCGAACCCGTCTGTTATGCCTGCCTTTTGATAGGATCTGTGGAGTGATGCCAGAACCTTCGCCGGATCGCGGATCAGAAAGCTGTGGTTGATGTGGTCCAGAAAGGCATCATCCCAGAGGTGATCGGTGTGATGCGGCATATCTTTTGAAAAGACCGGCTGGTTCTCAGCCGCCTTGAGCATGCGGGTCCAGACGCTCTCAAAGGTGACATCCGGCTTTTGCTTATCCGCCGGGGCAGGGCGCGGGGCCCGAGCTTCCGGTCCTTGATACCAGGCTTCACCGAAGGGTTCGTGAAAGCAGAAAAGATCGCCGCGCATCCGCATCATCCATTCAAACGCGGTAGAGGTGGAGCGCGGTGTCGCCCATAAAACATA
>JBCDCU010000141.1:0-8785 GCA_039181265.1 Pseudomonadota bacterium
ATCCGGTTTATACCTGCTCTAGCGCTAAGCCAAGACAGTGGATAGTCCTTGATAACATCGCCCTTGCTTGAAGCAGCCGCGTGGCTATGTCATAGGGGACAATCAAGACCTTACCTAGCGAGATCCGCAAATGACCACTATTGATCCAACTCAGACTGTTTCTCGCGGCTCCGGCCTAATGAACGGAAAAAAAGGTCTGATTCTTGGCGTTGCAAACAATCGCTCAATCGCCTGGGGAATTGCGAAGGCGTGTTCCGAGCACGGCGCGGATATCGGCCTGACCTATCAGGGTGAGGCGTTGCAAAAGCGCGTCGAACCATTGGCCGAGCAACTTGGCGGTACTGTCTTCGGCCATTGCGATGTGACAGATCCTGCCAGCATGGACGCAGTCTTCAAGGCGGTTGAAGATCAGTGGGGCGGCATCGATTTTCTGGTTCATGCGATTGCTTTCTCCGACAAGGATGAACTGACAGGGCGCTACATCGACACAAGCGAAGCGAACTTTGATCGCACGATGAATATCTCCTGTTACTCGCTTACAGCCCTTGCGCAACGCGCTGAAAAGCTGATGGCAAACGGCGGTTCGATCCTCACGCTGACCTATTATGGTGCCGAAAAGGTGATGCCCCATTACAATGTGATGGGTGTTGCGAAGGCCGCGTTGGAGGCGAGCGTCAAATATCTTGCCGTCGACCTCGGACCGCAGCAGATCCGGGTGAATGCGATCTCCGCAGGACCGATCAAGACACTTGCTGCCTCGGGTATCGGCGATTTTCGGTATATCTTGAAGTGGAACGAGTACAATGCGCCGTTGAGGCGTACAGTTACCATCGACGAAGTGGGCGATGCCGCACTCTATATGCTGTCTGATTTATCGCGCGGCGTTACCGGGGAGGTCCATCACGTCGACGCGGGCTACCACAATATCGGGATGAAGGCCGTTGATGCGCCAGACATCACCGTTGCAATGAAGGAATAGGTCTCCCGGTTTCTCGTTGGCGTAAGCAGGACGCCACCCAACACGCGCCTGAGGCAAGCATGACGACGCCGGTTATCTACTTCATTCGTCATGGCCAGACGGATTGGAACGCGGAAGAGCGGTTTCAAGGCCAGAAAGACATCCCTCTCAACGATTTCGGGCGTGAACAGGCAGCGCGAAACGGGCGTGTCCTGAGAGAGTATCTTCAGCTTGAAGATCTCCGGTTCGTTGCAAGCCCAATGGCGCGCGCAATAGAAACCATGGAAATCGTACGCCATAACCTCGGTCTGGAACCGCAGGACTATGCGCTCGACGACCGATTGATGGAATTGTCGTTTGGTGCCTGGGAAGGACAGACCCTCGCTGATCTGGTGGTCAAGGAACCGGACCTCTGGCAGGCACGCCGCGCGGACAAATGGAACTTTGTACCGCCTGAGGGCGAGAGCTATGAAATGCTCACCCAAAGAGTTGCCGCTTGGCTTGATGCGGTAAAAGAGCCAAGCGTTGTTGTCTCCCATGGTGGCGTAAACCGAGCCTTGCGGGCGCTTTTAACCGGGGACCGCAGCAATGAAATGGCAAGTGCACCGACGCCCCAGGATCAGATCATGATCGTCACAGGAAATGATATCCGTTGGCTCTGAGCTCTATGCCGCCCCGCCGCGCTTAATTGCCGTTTGACCTCCGTTGCTCCGCCTCGTAGAAGAACGGGCCGCATTCGATAACCGATTTCTCCCAGGAATCCTTGATGTCTCACAACAGTTTCGGTCACCTGTTCCGCTTTACCACATGGGGTGAGAGCCATGGGCCCGCGCTTGGGTGTGTCGTGGACGGGTGCCCTCCAGGTTTGGAGATAGACCGGGACGAGATCCAGTCTTTTCTCGACAAACGCAAGCCCGGCCAGTCGAAGTTCACGACGCAGCGCAAGGAGCCTGATCAGGTTCAGATCCTTTCGGGCGTTATGCCCGACGATAAGACGGGGCGGACACTTTCGACCGGCACTCCGATTTCCATGGTGATCGAGAATACCGATCAGCGGTCTAAGGATTATTCGGAGATCCGCGAACGGTATCGACCCGGTCACGCCGATTTCACCTATGATGCGAAATACGGCATTCGCGATTACCGCGGTGGCGGGCGATCGTCAGCGCGGGAGACGGCAGCTCGTGTTGCAGCCGGAGCGATAGCCCGCAAGGTGATTTCAAATGTGACGGTCCGCGGAGCGCTCGTTCAGATGGGGCCTCACAAGGTCGATCGCAGCCGCTGGAGTTGGGAGGAAGTGGATAACAATCCATTCTTCGCCCCCGATGCTGAGGCTGCGTCGTTCTTTGCCGATTATCTTGACGGGATCCGCAAGAACGGATCTTCAGTCGGTGCGGTGATTGAAGTCGTCGCTGAAGGCGTACCGGCAGGCCTTGGCGCGCCGATTTACGGCAAGCTTGACCAAGATCTTGCAAGTGCGATGATGTCGATCAACGCTGTCAAAGGTGTTGAGATCGGTAATGGGTTCGAAGCCGCCAGCCTGACCGGCGAGGACAATGCCGATGAAATGCGGGTTGGAAGCGAAGGCAGACCGCGATTTTTATCCAATCATGCGGGCGGCGTTCTTGGTGGGATCTCGACGGGCGAGGCCGTCGTCGTACGGTTTGCCGTCAAACCGACAAGCTCGATCCTCACACCACGGCAAAGCATTACCCGATCCGGTGACGAGGTCGACGTCATGACAAAGGGGCGACATGATCCCTGTGTCGGCATTCGCGCAGTTCCGATTGGAGAAGCGATGATGGCACTCGTCCTTGCTGACCATGTCTTGCGGCATCGTGGACAGGTCGGGGTAGAAGCAGGACAATTCTGATAGGGCATCTGGAACGGAGCGGGATAGTGACTGATTTTAAAACCGTGGTGGATGCGATCCGGGCGTTCGAGAAGGGCGAGATGATCGTTGTCACCGATGACGATGACCGGGAAAATGAAGGCGATCTCATTGTCGCCGCTGTTCACGCCACGCCTGAAAAAATGGCGTTTATGATCCGTCACACAAGCGGAATCGTTTGCGCGCCGATGACGCCGGCTGATGCACGGCGGCTTAATCTCAACGCCATGGTTGCCGACAATGACAGCCCGCATACGACGGCGTTCACCGTCTCGGTCGACTACCGTCACGATACCACGACCGGTATTTCGGCTGCTGAACGCTGTTCGACTGTGCGCGCGCTCGCCAATCCCAATGCAGGTGCCGATGATTTCGTGCGCCCCGGGCACATTTTCCCGCTTGTTGCCAAAGAGGGCGGCGTGCTGATGCGCTCCGGTCATACGGAAGCGGCGGTCGATCTTTGTCGATTGGCCGACCTGTCTCCGGTGGGAGTCATTTCCGAACTTGTGAACGACGACGGGACGGTGAAGCGTGGTCCGGAAGTGGCAGCCTTTGCCGAGGAACATGGTCTGAAACAGGTTTCGGTCGCCGACCTCATCGCTTATCGCCAGCGGAGCGAAACGCTTGTCGAGCGGGTGGGCGAAGAAGAAGTGGAAACAAAGCGCGGTGTTGCTGTCGCACTCTCTTTCAAAACACCCTTTGATCCGATGCAGCATCTCGCGATTGTCTTCGGCGATATCCGGGACGGTGACAATGTGCCGGTTCGGCTACATCGCGAGTCGGTTCTGGGTGATGCCTTCGGAACAGACACACTGCTTGATCATGCGCTCGATAAAGTTGCAGCTTATGGCAGAGGCGTTGTCGTCTATCTGCGCGAAGGTTCAGTCGGTGTCGCTTACGAATCGGAGAGACGTTATCGCGGTGCGACACGCTCAACAGAAGAGGATGAAGGGCACGAATCCTCTGAGGTCCGCAAGAAGCAATGGCGTGAGATTGGTCTTGGCGCCCAGATCCTGCGCGACCTTGGTGTACGGTCAATCCGGCTCTTGTCATCGACCGAGCGCCATTATGTGGGTCTTGATGGGTTTGGGATTGAGATCGTCGCGACGGAGCGTCTGACTTAAAACCGAAAGGGCTCAGGCAGTCGCTATACGGCGCCGCCGCGCAAAGGCTTTAAGAGGCCGTGTCCGGCGAATGATCCGCGAGAAAAAGCGCGGTGCACGTGCTTCGATATAGGAGAGCGCTTTGTTGACCGGGCGATTGTCACGCCTCAGAACAAAAACAATCGCTTTCGCAAATCGGCTTTCTTTGACCAGCAGAAAGAGGCCGATGGAGATCATGACGATGCCGCCGGGTATTGGCGTTACCATCACGGCGGTACCAATGCTGAGCAGTACCAGCCCAATTGCAATATAAAACGTGTTCAAAAACTGACGCATTTTATCGGTCCCTTGCAAGGTCCCATCCCGCAGCGCATCTCGTTTCGACACTAGGCGTCGATGCTTACAGTTTTGTGAATACGCCGACCTTGGAGAAGAAGTAAGGAGCGGTTTTTACCGTTTCAAGGCCGCTTTCTTCAAAGAGGTTTGATAAATCCTCTTCCAGATAGGAACGATAATAGGGTTCATGGAAAAGTTCTGGAAAGGTTTCCAGAAGCCCGTCATAGGCGGGCGTGTCACCGGTTTGCAGGGAATCGACGAAGACGAATGTACCTCCGGGTTTCAGAACACGCGCAAATTCCGATGCCACAATGCGCCGGACTTTCGGGGGCAGTTCGTGGAAGAGATAGATGCACGAGATAACATCGACGCTCTCATCCTCAAAGGGCAGGGTTTCCGCGTTGGCTTTTTCGAACGTCACTTTCGGCCGGTCCCGAAACCGTTCGCGCGCTTCTTCCAAATAGTCGTCGGAGAGGTCGACCCCTGTAATCGATAGCCGAGGAAACGCACGGCTCACATCACGCAGGAAGCTACCGGTTCCCGTCGCTACATCGACCATTTTGAGGCTGCGCTGGTCTTTACCGCGAATGGCGCGGATGACTTCGGCAAGCCCCATCCGGCGCATTGCTGCGGTTGCACCGTGGAACAGAACATCCACCTGGGTGTCATAGAGTTCCGCCGATTCCCGTGAAAGCCAGCCGTCTGTCTGGAAATGGAAATTCTGCAAGTAGTAGCGCGGGAGATCAGATTCATCGCGATGTTCTTCAAAGACTTCCTGATGGCGGTCTTCGCGGCGGCGCATTTGCACCTTTGGCGCATCGGCAAAAAACCGGCGGGCCCTGTTGAGGATGGCCGGGAGACCGCCCCGTTCGTCAACCGGCATCGGATAGAGGCCTTCCTCGACGTTGCGCATATCTTCGCTCAAGAGAGCCGCAACACCGCGCAGGAGAGTCGGAAGGTTAGGCGTTGGCGTGCTGGGCGGCGTGAAAGACCGTTTTGGCGGCGGCAAATCTTTTTCCATCCGTTTAATGATCTGACGCATGGCGACGCCCTGTCCGGTGTACCAGGCGACCCGCACTCCTTGTGTAAGACCATAAGCAAGGCGTGTCGCCGCGCGTTCCAGCGGTAGCCCCGGGCGTTCGCGAACCTCTGCCATGTCGTCATCCTCTATTCAAAACGCACACAAGTTCAATATGGTGCGAGTAGAGGAATTGGTCCACCGGTGTGACGGAGGAAAGCCTGAAGCCGCAATCGACAAGTTGCCGCAGATCACGGGCAGCGGTTGCGGGTGCGCAGGAAACATAGACCACGCGTGATACGCTCGATTGCCCGAGTTCCTGGGCTTGGGCGCGGGCACCAGCGCGCGGCGGATCGAGAAGAACCGCATCGAAGCGGGATAGCTCCTTCGTGGATAGTGGCCGGGTGAAGAGATCCCGACGCTCGGTGGTCACAGGTTTCAGTGATGGTGTCGCCCGTGCAGCCTTCTCGAGGGCAGACAGCGCAGTCTGATCGCCTTCGACCGCGTGAACACGCGCATTTTTTGCAAGCTGAAGAGAAAATGTTCCGGATCCAGCGAAGAGGTCTGCGACATGGCTCGCTCCTGAAAGCGCAGAAACGACAAGCGTCGACATTGAGTCTTCCGATGGCCTGGTTGCCTGGAGGAAGCCGCCGGGCGGGATCGTCACCTTCGCTTCTCCAAACATGACATAGGGTTCGCGACCCACCATGATCACATCATCGGCGATGCTCAGGCGGGCAATCTTGGCCTGAATAGCGAGCGTGATGAGGTCCTGTTCGCGCTTCAGGTCGAGGCTGGGGTCGGCGTCATCAAGACGGATATCAAGACCATTATCGGTGAGCGTTACGGTAAGCCGCAATGATCCCCGCGAGGGTGCTGCGATCTCCGAGAGTGCCTTGAGTGTGCCGACCGCTTGAAAAAGGGTCGGGTGAAGAACAACACACGACGAGAGGGCAATGATGCGGTCACTTCTTGCTTCATGAAATCCGATAACCGTCGATCCCTTGTTTCGGACGACGACAAAGGTCGCACGGCGACGGGTTCCCTGTGCGACTGCTATGATCGGCTCCGGTTCAATATCGAGGTCACGCGCTTTGAAGGTCGCGCGAACCTGATCCATTTTGAAGGCGAGATAAGCATCCTGAGAGAGATGTTGTAGGGAACACCCGCCACAGCGGGCGAAATGGAGGCAGGGCGGCTCAACACGAAGGGACGATGCCCGCGTAATGTCGACCAGCCGGCCTCGGTTTCCAACAACATCGGCTTCGACGACCTCGCCTGGAAGCGTGTGGGCGACGAAAATTTCAGTGTCGCCATCCTTAGCAACACCATCGCCCTGATGTGCTAACCGATCGATTGTGAGGTTCATCCGGCGCGGCGCTGGTTCTTTTCTCGACGGTTTTCGTCGATGCTTTGGGGGTCGCCTAGCCATGTTTGACCGCGCCCGCCAGATATTCGAGGTTTCCGTCTCCGCCGCGGATCGGCGAAGGAATGAGCCCCTTAACGTCCCAACCCGGTTGATTGTTCAGCCAGTCGCAAATTCTGTCGGCGGCGTTCCGAGCATCGGCTTCGTTGCGGACAATTCCCCCTTTGCCCAGCGCTTTTCGCCCGACTTCAAATTGCGGTTTAACCAGGAGTGCCGCGAAGGCATCAGGCTTGGCGAGGCCCAAAGCGGCGGGAAGGGCCACTGTGAGCGAGATAAAGCTCACATCGGTAACCAAAGCTTCGATGGGATAGGCGAGATCCTCTCGTTTAAGGTCGCGCGCATTGAACCCTTCGAGATTAGTTACCTGCGAGTCATTGGAAAGACTTGAATGGAGCTGGCCGTGGCCGACATCGAGTGCGGTCACATGGCGTGCTCCGCGCTCCAGAAGGACTTGCGTGAACCCGCCCGTAGAGGCTCCGACATCGAGGACATGGAGCCCTGCCGGATCGAAGCCGAAATGGTCAAGCGCTGCAATGAGTTTCAGGGCCGCACGCGAAACGTAGTGTTGCGCTGGATCGTCAACCACGATTTCGCTTGCGGGTTGGACCTTTTGCGCGGCTTTTTTCGCAGGCGCCCCATCGACGAGCACTCTACCCCGACTGATCTGATCAGCAGCCCGCGACCGGCTTTCAGCAAGGCCACGATTGACCATGGCTTGATCGAGCCGTTCGAAGAGTGCGGAACCTGCCTTTTCCGTCACGGGGTGCCTTCGTCATCTTCTTCATCGTTGAAGGGTGTCTCGGAAGTGGTGTCTTCGTCCTGGTCGCTGCCGACATATTCTTCAGGCACCAGAACATAATCGTCCTCACCCTCTTCATAAAGTTCCGGTCCCATAATGCCGCCGACCGGCGCACTGGACGCGTAGTCGTAGTCGCTCTTGTCTTCGATGGACATGCTCTCGCGTTGCACTACACGATAAACCAGAAAGACAGTGAGTAGAGCAAGTGAAGCACTGACCACCACGAAGAGGCCTTGCGGACCAAGACTCGTCATCGTTAGCGACGCGAGTGTCGGACCGAAGATCGAGCCAAGACCATAGGCAAGCACAACGCCTGCCGCCGTTTCGACCATGTCCGGTTGCTCGGTATAGTCGAAGGCATGGGCAGCCGCGATCGCGTAAAGCGGCTGGGTGAGGCCGCCAAGAAGTGTGACAATGATGATGACGGTAAGCGGATTGGCCGTTGGAAACAGAGACGCGAAGATGCAGACGGCGATTGCCGCAATGCACCCCAACATCAAAACATAGCGACGGTCGATAAAATCGGAGAGGCGGCCAAGCGGATATTGCAGCAAAAGACCGCCGAACATCAGGGCACCGGCTGAAAGCGGAATGAAGTTTGGATCAAGTCCGATCCTGGTTGAATAAAGCGGGATCAGAGAGAACAACGCGCCGATACTCATGCCGGCGAACGTGCAGGCGACGATAGCCGCCGGTGAGCGCTTATAAAGGACGAATGGCCTTAGCCTGACAACGGCAATCGGAGCGGGTTGTGCGCTCTTCGTGAGGGCCACCGGAATGGCGGCGATTGAAAGCAGGATCGATGCGATCACGAAGGCCTGGAACCCCACCACGTCCAGCCAGGTCATAGCAACCTGGCCAAGCATGACGGCAAGAAACACGACGATCGTGTAAGTGGACATCACAAGGCCGCGGGTCTTGTTGTCGGCTTTGTCGTTGAGCCAGCTCTCAATGATGAGATACATCGCCGAAATGCAGAAGCCCGTGATGAAGCGCGCGAACCCCCACACCCAGGCATCGATGACAAGCGGATGAAGAAGAGCAGCAGCCGAGCCCAGGGAGACGAGCGCTGCAAAGGCGCGGATATGTCCGGCCCGTACAATGAGCTGGGGTCCAAGGACGCCGCCGACAAGGAAGCCCACATAGAACATCGATGAGATGATGCCGATCGCAGTATCCGAGATCTGTTCGACATCCGCCCGAAGCGGAATCAATGTCGTCTGCATCCCGTGGCCCAGCATCATGAGCGATACC
>JBCDCU010000142.1:0-8781 GCA_039181265.1 Pseudomonadota bacterium
CTCGATCGTGGCTTTCCCTAGATTATTGGAAAGGTGATACGAGAGTTCTTCCTTCATAAGCCGCGCTTTGAAGTTCAAGATGAAGATATCGAAACCACGCAGGCCGCGAGCCCGTTTAAGCCGTTCTTTTAAAGCCGGGTCATCGCCTTCTTCAATGAGCTCGAAAAACCATTGCGCAACAAGGTCGTCGAATAGGCGTCCGCCATAGATTGGAGACCCGTAACTTGCATTGTCTTTGATGATGCCGGAGCGCACGACAGACATGTCAAAGGTACCCGCCCCCCAATCGACGACTACGACGTCGTTGACGAAGTCTTTGGCTCGCAGGCCCTTCGCGAGAAAATAGAAAGTTGCGCCCACAGGTTCCGGCACAACCAAGGGTTCGGGGGAACCAACGGATTGGAGGATATCGGCAAGGGCTTCCTGCTCTTCATCCGTCCAGGATGCCGGGCAGCCCGCCACCAGAATGGCATCATTTCCCCAAAGAGATACATTCTGAGCGACACTTGGAAGTTTAAATACCTCTTTCAGGAAAAGTTCTGCCTGGTGACGTGCGTCTGGGTCCTTGTAGATCTGCGGTTTGAAGTTGGCATGAAAATCGTAATTTGTATCGCGACCAAGGGTCCGCATATGTTGGAACTGCGCTTGATCCCCGATCACGACCGAACCATCGGACCGGTCGATGGCGAGATAGGTCGGAATACGGGCGCCCGCGCCCATTCTCCCTTCGGTATTGGCAGACAGCAGAACATCTTCAACCTGGGGATTGGGGCCGCCAGAACGGTTCCATGTCAGAACCGTTTTCGACGTGCCGAAATCGAGACCCAGGACATAGTCTTTCATTTCATTCACGTCTCACTCCTGCCCGTACCCATCAATCCGACAATGGCTGAACAACGCCTTTTTTGGCCACCGCCTCGTTCGAACTGCCACGATTACGGATAACGGGTTCGTCGATCACTTCGACTGTGTCGCCGTCTTTGACGATACCAAGGCACTGATAATACGCCTCATGTGCCGCGTTCCAGACAAACACCGCATCCTCACCGACGCCGATGGGATCCGATGCCCCCTCCTCTATGCCAAGTTCCTTACGCAGTTTTTTGATCAGCCGTTCAGCATCGCCTGTCTGCTCCTTGGTCTGGGCCAGTGCAGTTGTCACCCTTTTCAAAAGACGTTCGCTATCGTTGTCGGAGCGCTTCTGGCTGTCTTCATTCGAATTCGTGTTTGAAAGCGCAGCGAGGAAACCGCAAAACACTTCGCGGTCGCGTTCCATGGTTTTTGCGAGCCTCGCAACATCGGCGCCTGCGGATTGGATACTCGTTCTGCCTTTCATGCCGAACCGCACCGCCAGAAGCGCTCCGAGCGATAGAATGCCCGCAAGAAGCGGCGCTTCGCTGCGACCGAAAAGCAAAAGCATTACCGCAAACAATGTGAACGCGAGCAGGATTGCACCGCCAACAATCAGGGCTCGTCGCTCCAGGAACAGAACGGACCGGCCGATATGGGTGTTGGCCATGTTCTTAAGACGTTTGACAAAGGGTAAGTCATTTTCGGCGATGAAGACGCCGAAGAGCGCGCCGAGCGGCGGCATGAAAAGTTGCATTAATGAGGAAAGCGCTTGCGTTTCCGCTGGCGCGGTATCAGTGACATACCAATGCGGTGATAACAGAAACCCGAATGTCAAAGCGCCAAAGCACGCGGCGAGAGCTGTTTTGAGCCAGAGCCCACGGGATGATGTGTCGCTTCCAGCCGTCTCCGGCTCCAGAATGGGCAGTTCCGCCACGATTTCTGAAAGACCTGTCTGCGCTCTAGAATAGATCTCAGAAGAAAAGCCCGCTTCATCCGGTGCTGCAAAGCGCTTCAAGATAGCTGTAAGGTGCGATCTGCGATGGACCGAGAATGACGTTTCGACGACCGCCTTTGGCCGCGTTTCGTCCTTGTTTTCTTCGCGGAAGGTGTCGAGCGCTGACCGGGTTTCCTGCTCAGCCGAAACGAAAAGGCGCAACATTTTCATAATGCAATCAAACGCCCAAAAAATCGTGATACATCAGAGGGATGGTGAGAGAATTATGACGATTTTGCCGCGGGCGTCAATGTCCTGATCCCACGGGCTGCGCCGCAGGAGCTTGGAACCGCCGCCGTTTTGAAGGAAGTTTTTGGGTCTTAAACCTCAACGCTAAACCGCATCCCGTCATAAGCTGGCGTTGCCCAGTTGGGTAATTCCGTGCGCAGGGTATCGTAATCGAGGTCAATGTGCATGTGGGTCAGTATAGCCTTTCCAACCTGCAGGTTTTCGGCCACTTCCAGCGCTTCTGAAAGCGAGTAATGGCTGGGATGCGGCTTGTAGCGAAGCGCATCGAGAACAAAAATCTCAAGCCCCTGAAGGTATGGAAGAGTTTCTTCCGGCAAGCCAACTGCATCGCTTGAATAGGCAACATTTTCGAACCTGAAGCCGAGCGAATGAATATCTCCGTGATGCTGAACATAGGGAAGCGCTGTAAGAGGACCGCCGGCACCTTCAATCACGACAGGTTTCCCCGCTTCAATCTGATGGAGCGTTGAGATCGGTGGATAAGAACTTCCTTCGGGTGTCTTGAAGCAATATCCGAAGGCTTCCATCAGGCGGGCACTTGTCGATCGATCCGCATAGACATCGATGAGTTCTCTCTGCTTGAGCCAGAAGCCTCGCAAGTCGTCAAGGCCGTGAATGTGGTCGGCATGCGGATGGGTGATCAGGACACCGTCAAGAAACGCGATGTTCTCCCGCAGCATCTGAGTTCTGAGATCCGGGGTCGCGTCAACAAGTACGCGAGTGATACCGTTTGCCGAGATCCGCTCGACCAGAAGCGCACAACGCAATCTCTCGTTCTTGGGATTGTTGGGATCACAGGCGCCCCAGTCATTCCCAATCCGCGGGACGCCAGGTGATGAACCGCAACCAAGTATCGTAAAACGCAGTTCGTCCATAACACCCTACTCGGCCGCACTGTTTACCACGGGTGCTTCGGCCTTGGAAAAAACTCGGAAAAAGTTCTCAGTTGTCTTATCTGCCATGACTGCCGGGGACACGCCCTTCACTTCTGCCAAGACAGCGTTTGTATGCGCTGTGTAAGCGGGTTCGTTCCGTCTCCCGCGATGGGGAACCGGTGCAAGGTAGGGTGCATCCGTTTCGACCAGCAAACGGTCCATTGGCACAGTCTCGGCTATAGACCTCAGTGCATTCGCGTTCTTAAATGTCAGAATCCCGGAGAACGAAACGTAATGCCCGAGGTCAAGACCAGCGCGCGCAAGTTCCGGACCTGAAGAAAAACAGTGCAGGATCGCTGAGAACGCGCCTTTCGCACTGTTTCGTTCAAGGATCTCTATCATGTCCCGGTCTGCATCGCGGGCGTGAATAATGAGTGGCAAACCTGTTTCGCGGGCGACCTCGATGTGGATCTCAAGACTGCGGGCCTGGTTCTCCGGTCGCGCCTTGTCGTAGTGGTAATCGAGGCCAGCCTCACCCACTGCAATCACTTTGGAATGGTGGGTCTTTTCAAGAATGTCTTCTGCGGTGATCTCGGTCTCTTCATCGGCGTTGTTGGGATGGGTCCCGACCGAGCAATAGATCTCGTCGTGGGCTTCGGCGAGTGCCAGAATCGGTGCAAAGTTCTTGACGCGGGTACAGATCGTCACCATGCGCTCGACACCGGCGTCCTTTGCCCGGGCAATCAGAGCGTCGATCTCGCCTTCGAAATCCGGGAAATCGAGATGGCAATGACTGTCGACGATCATCCAGCGCCCTCCTCTTCCACCAGACGTGGGAATACGCCTTCCGGTTTCGCGATCATCCGGCTAGCCGGAGGCGGAGCGGTTACATGCTCAAACATCCGTTGGTCTGCAGGGACTTCAAGAAGGTCCAGGAGTTTCACCGAACCGATGGGCGTAATCGGTTGTGCCATGATCGCGACCTTGCGGACGACTTCGGACGTCACAAAGAGAATCTGTGCCATACGGTCAGGATCGGTCTTCTTCTTGGCCCACGGTTCTTCTGACGCAAAATACCGATTGGCCTCAGATACCACATTCCAGATCGCTGCTGTCATCAGGTGAATTGCATGGCTTTCCATGTGCGTGCGGCACACGCCGGGCAGCGCGTCAGCAAGGGCAAGTATTGCATTGTCTGTGTCGTGCGTGGATTTGCCGCCTTCCAGTTTCCCGTCCAAATTCTTGAAAATCATCGATAAGGAACGCTGGGCAAGATTACCAAGATCGTTGGCAAGATCAGCGTTCACGCGATTGACAATAGCTTCGTGGCTGTAGCTGCCGTCCTGGCCGAACGGCACCTCGCGCAAAAGAAAATACCGGATCTGGTCAATGCCATAATGCGCGGCGAGGGCGAACGGATCGAGCACATTGCCGACTGATTTCGACATTTTCTCGCCCTTGTTGAGGACGAAGCCGTGGCCGAAAACCTGTTTGGGAAGAGGTACCCCGGCGGACATTAGGAACGCAGGCCAGTAGACTGCGTGAAATCGGGTTATGTCCTTGCCGATGATATGGACATCGGCAGGCCAGTGCCGTTTGAAACTGTCGGTTTCCATGTCCGGAAAACCCACTCCGGTGATGTAGTTCGTCAGCGCATCTACCCAAACATACATCACATGGTTTTCGTCACCGGGGACTGGAACACCCCAGTCAAATGTCGTGCGGGATACCGACAGATCGCGAAGGCCGGATTTCACGAAACTCACGATCTCATTGCGCCGTTCTTTGGGCGAGATGAAATCAGGTTGCTCTTCGTAGAGTTTAAGAAGCTTGTCGCCATAGTTTGAAAGGCGAAAGAAATAGCTTTCTTCGTCAACCCATTCGACCGGCGTTCCTTGCGGGCCGTATCGGACCCCATCATCTTCGACGCGGGTCTCGCTTTCGTCGTAATACGCTTCGTCGCGGACGGAATACCAGCCGGAATAGCTGTCCTTGTAGATATCACCGTTTTCTGCCATCCGTTTCCAGATCGCCTGGCAACTCTTGTGGTGTTCGGCTTCGGTCGTGCGAATAAAGCGATCAGGCGCACAGGCAAGCGCCGGGCCCATTTCTTCAAAAATCGCTGCGTTCCTGTCCGCCAGCTCTCGCGGTGATATTCCTTCCGCCCGTGCCGTCTGGACCATTTTGATGCCGTGTTCGTCGCTGCCGGTTTGGAAATAAACATCCTTTCCATCAAGGCGATGGAAACGGGCAATCGCGTCGGTTGCGATCAACTCGTAAGCATGGCCTATGTGCGGCTTGCCATTGGGATAAACAATCGCAGTCGTAATGTAATAGGCGTTCTTGTCAGTCATGTATTCCGCGTTTGGATTGGTCTTTTCGAAGAGGCGGCGGACGATCAGCAAGTTTCCCTGCAACCGGGGTATTGCGTGAATCTACCCGCCTGTGGGCAGCGACTTCAGCTCATGAAACACCGAGAGCACCAGCTGTTTGCGGTCAAGATTGTAACGTTCGCCGGTCCGCAGCCGATCGTGGACCTTTTCCCACACCTCGGCGCAACTGACAAGCCGGTCAAGATTGGTGTCGGTCGCGATCCTTGATCTCAGAAAGTCTTCAAGAAAGTCGATGAAGAAAGCGTATCGTTCGTCCTCACCGCGTGCCGAAATGACATCGGCAAAACGGTGGATCTCGGACGTTGGCGGATTGGCGTTTGAAACGAGTGAATCGAATGCTTGTTTGATCTCATCGTTTCCGTGACGCGCGAAAAGAAAAGCCCTGCGGACGCTGCCCGATAAGGCCGAGCGATGTCGTTCTAAAACAGTGGCCTCGACTGGCTCGTCCGCGACCTCATCCAGAATTTTAGAGATTGCCGCAACATCCAATGGGCCAAAGTCCAGTTTTCGGCAGCGAGACCGAATGGTGGGTAAGAGTCTGCCTGGCCGTTCCGAGAGCAGGAAAAACAAGGTACGCTCGGGCGGTTCTTCGAGGATCTTCAGGAGTGCGTTTGCAGCGTTCACATTCATCTGGTCGACACTGTCGACGAGGCAAATCCGAAACCCGTTCTCCCCTCTCGTCGAACCGAAAAAGCTGACTGTTCGCCGAACCTCGTCAACCGTGAGACGGGTCTTGAAGCGACCGGTCTTTTCGTCAAGGGGAACGCGAAGATGGAGAATATTCTGGTGTGCCCCGTGCGCGACTTGTCGGAAGACACGCGAATTCGGATCTGCCGCCTCGTCGAGTGCGTTCGAAGTAAGGGGGGCTGTTTCATCGTTGAGTTCAACAAAATGTCGGGCGAGACGGAAGGCAAAAGTCGCTTTTCCGATGCCCCGCTCCCCGCATAGCAGCCAAGCGTGGTGGAGTCGGCCTGAGCGTTGCGCTTCGATAAATTTCCCTTCCGCATCATCCTGGCCGATCATCATGCCATGTTCGAAAGGTTGCAGAAGCCCATCTATCCGATCGGCAATCGGGATATCAGGCTGATCATCAGCCACGGTGTTCTCCCCTGTGGCTTGCTTTGCTCTCACCGTTTGCCAATTCGCTTCGTCTGTCATTGCGATCGATGAGAGATGAGACTCTTCCCCAGATCTCATAGGCAACGAGATCGGCCGGTTTTGTCGCATCGATGACAACGCATCGGTTTGGTTCGCGCGCAGCGATATCGAGAAAAGCTCTTCGTCGATCGTGGTGAACGACGAGGTCGTCTTTCTCGAAACGATCGATAGGCGTGGCTTCACTCCCAGATCGAGCCCGCACGCGTTCCAGGCCGACCCGCGGCGGTATATCGAGGATGAATGTCAGATCAGGTTGGTATTTCCCAACAGAGAGGATTTCAAGATCAGACAAGAAAGCGGCGCTCACCCCACCTTCCCCACCCTGATAGGCTCTGGTCGAATCGTAAAACCGATCGCACAAGACGACGGCTCCCTTTTGCAATGCCGGTATTATCTTCTGTTGCATGTGGTCCAGGCGGGCCGCCGCAAAGAGCACAACTTCAAAATCAGATCCGAAGGGTTCCGCTGCGCCACTGAGAAGAACGTGTCGCAGGATCTCCGCGCCATCCGACCCGCCCGGCTCGCGGGTTAGAACGACCTCCAGACCGCGCCCTTTGATCCGGTTTGCGAGTTCTTTGATTTGCGTGGATTTGCCAGCCCCCTCGCCGCCTTCAAAGGTTATAAAAAGCCCTGTTTGACCTCTCGAAGGGCTCCCCTTTGCGGTGGCGTTTTCATCGCCCGCGGCTTGCTCCGGTTTTTGTTCAGACTTCGTCAAACCCGATTATTCCTCAAAGGCCCAGTTGACCCAAAGTCAGCTCATAAAGTGCGTCAAGGGCGCGTTGTGGCATAGTACCGGTTCCAACGTCTGACGTTGCGTAGACCTTCTGGCGTTTGCGCTCCTGGCCATCTACCCGGACAACGAGATCGCCAACTTCCACGCCCTTCTCGACCGGCGCCCGCAACGGGCCTCGATATTCAACCCAAGCGGAAATCCGGCCATAATCGCCGCGTGGGAGAAGGACTGTCACGGATTCCCGGGGCGCGACATCCACGTATCCCTGACTTCCGCCAAAAACCTGTGCTTGTCCGAGGATTTCGCTTCGTGCGAAAAGCGGCACGGTTTGAAAGGATGCAAAGCCCCATTCGAGGATTGATTGGGCCTCTTCTTCGCGCGTCTTCGCTTTTTCGAGCCCGTTGACGACAGCAATCAATCGCCGGTCTCCCTGTGTCGCCGAGGCTATCATCCCGTAACCTGACTCGCGGGTATATCCTGTCTTGATGCCGTCAGCACCGATATCGAGACGCAATAGCGGGTTGCGGCTTCTTTGAAAGATATCGTTCCAGGTGAAATCTTCCTGAGCGAAAACTCGTGACTGCTCAGGGTAGTTTTCAACGACATGCAGTGTAAGAACGGCAAGATCGCGTGCGGTTGAAAATTGGTCCGGATCCGGAAGACCGGTTGCGTTTTTGAAATTACTTCCCGTCATGCCGATCTTTTGGCCGAATGTGTTCATGCGTTTGGCGAACGCTTCTTCCGAGCCGGACATACCTTGGGCAACCGCGATTGCGGCGTCGTTTGCAGAGTGAACAGCAATGCCTTTAATGAGATCCGCGACTGCCACCTCAGAATGGATTTCCGCAAACATTGTTGATCCGCGGGATGGCGCACCGCCGCGCCGCCAAGCGTCTTCCGTGATCTCAAAACGGGTTTCGGGCGTGATTTCGCCGTTTGCCATGGCGTCAAATATGACCGCTAACGTCAGGACCTTGGCCATGCTGGCCGGTTTCATTGGCTCGCGCGCGGCCTTCTCGAACAAAGTCGTGCGGGCATCGACATCGATAAGAATGGCGTGGGGGGCGCGCGTTTCGAAACTTGCAATGGCTTCATCCTGCGCGAATGCATGCCCGTGAGGCTGCCAGGTGGTAACGATCAGTGAGAGAAAAAACGCGGATAGCAAAGACCGCATAACGTTGTCCCCCGTCGTATGAGCACTCGGAAAAAGTGCGAGCCAACGCCTTGAAAATTAACGCGCAGTTCTCTGTCGCGCAATCAGAGCAAACGGAAGCTTCGGGTTTTCCCGGCTAAGTTTGCGGATTTAGTCTTCGGCGCGTACCAGACGATCGATCGCTTGCAATGCGCGGACGCGGCCCCGAACCGACTTCGGATTGACATAGGCATTACCCGGAGACACTTCGGCGCCCTCGTCTTGGGTCGTCTGATCCGGCAGCGCACGAATGACCTTCGGGACAAAGCTTCTGACTTTGTTTTCCGGGATGAAATCCGATGGGTTGTCATAGGTTGCAGGCAGGAAAAAGCGGC
>JBCDCU010000143.1:0-8757 GCA_039181265.1 Pseudomonadota bacterium
GGCAAGCGCTTCAGGTGAAGCCCGGCCTTAAAGCGGAAAAGATCGTTAACGCGCTCAGAGCTTTAGACAAGGTTCAAGCGCCACGCGAAGGGCACATGGACGGCGCACCAAATCAGGACAACCAGGCCTATCGCGTTCTCGCCCGAAAGTACCGGCCGAGTACATTTCAGGATTTGATCGGTCAGGAACCGATGGTTCAGACGCTCACCAATGCGTTCCGCCTCGGTCGTATTGCGCAGGCCTATATGCTGACGGGCGTGCGTGGTGTCGGAAAGACAACAACGGCCCGCATCCTGGCGCGTGCGCTCAATTACGAAGGTGATGGCATCGACGGGCCAACGATCGACATGCCTCAGCTCGGCGCCCATTGCGAGGCGATCATCAAGTCCGGCCATATTGATGTGATTGAAATGGATGCCGCGTCCCATACGGGGATCGGTGACATCCGTGAGATCATAGATGCCGTGAAATACAAGCCTGCGACCGCGCGCTACAAAGTCTACATCATCGACGAAGTGCACATGCTCTCGCAGGCGGCCTTTAACGGTCTGCTCAAAACGCTCGAAGAGCCGCCGGAGCACGTCAAATTCATTTTCGCGACAACGGAAATCCGAAAAGTACCCGTGACGATCCTGTCACGGTGTCAGCGCTTCGATCTTCGCAGGATCGACGCGGAACGCATGGTCGCTTACCTCAAAGACATTGCGGAAAAAGAATCTGTCGATGTCAGCGAAGAAGCCTTGTTCATGCTCGCCCGGGCCTCTGAAGGCTCAGTGCGTGATGCGCTTTCGCTCCTCGATCAGGCGATCGCCCATGGCAGCGGCAAGGTTGATCAGGATGAAATGCGCAACATGCTCGGACTGGCCGACCGCGCCCGGGTTATCGATCTTTTCGAGCATGTCATGGCCGGCCGCGTCGCCGAAGCGCTTGCGGAGATCCGTGCGCAATTCGATCTTGGTGCTGATCCGCTTGTCATTATGTCGGATCTCGCTGAATTCACTCATTTGGTCACGGTGGCGAAGGTTTCGGACGGTATTCCTTCAAACTTCGCGATCTCCAATCTGGAGCGAGATAGAGCCACCGCCTTTGCCGAGGCGTTGCCTGTTCGTGTGTTATCGCGGGCATGGCAGTTTCTTCTGAAAGGCATTGAGGAGATTCAAGGAGCCAACAAGCCGCTTCACGCGGCAGATATGGTGATTGTGCGGCTTGCCTATGCTGCTGATCTCCCAACGCCAGACGAAGCACTGCGCGCACTCCGTGACAATGGCGGCATGCCAGCAGGAAGTCCGCCTCCTTCAACGGGAGCCACGGGTATGTCCACTGGGCATGGTGGGGGGCATGCGATCGGTCAAGGTGCAGCGCCGGCATTAAGACCAGACTCGGCTCCTCTGACGGACGGCGAACCGGTCGCGCTCCAGGCGGGCGAAATGCAGGCGACGCAAAGACCGCGTCCTGTCCTTGCGACGAATAATCCGGCGCCGCAGTCGGTTCCGATGGATGACAAAGCCCCCGATCCCGTGCCTTTGACAAAAGTCCAGCGGTTTGAGGATCTGATCGCCCTGGCCGAAGAAAAGCGTGATCTGGCTTTACGGTCTGCCTTCATCAATCATGTTTCGCTGGTTGCGTTCGAGGATGGGCGCATTGAATTTGCTCCAACAGAGAGCGCGCCTCAGGGCCTTGCCCACAACCTCAAGGCGGCCCTCAGCGAGTGGACCGGACGGACATGGTCAGTCGCCGTTTCGCGGGAGGCGGGCGCACCGCCGCTCGCTGAGCAATGGGCTGAAGAAGAACGCCAACGCTCCCGTGACGCTGAAGAAGATCCGGTTGTTGCTGAGGTTTTGCGACGGTTCCCGGGGTCGAAAATTATCAACGTCACCTACCGCGAAGAAACAAACGGCGATGCGGGCCTGCCGCCAGCACCCGACGAAGAGGATATGTGAGAGAGGAAACGACTTCATGAAAGACATTATGGGTTTGATGAAAAAGGCTGGCGAAATGCAGGCCAAGATGCAGGAAATGCAGGAAGAGGCGGCAAACGCGGAAGTTGACGGTACCGCCGGTGGCGGCCTCGTTTCTGTGCGAATGAGCGGAAAAGGCGAATTGAAAGGCCTCAAGATCGATCCGTCCCTCATGAAGGAAGATGAGATTGAAATTCTTGAAGATCTCCTGATTGCCGCCCACAACGATGCCAAACAAAAGGCCGAGGCGATGATGCAGGAGAAGATGCAATCCCTGACTGCCGGATTGCCACTTCCGCCGGGGATGAAACTCCCGTTTTAGGGCATCTGGATGACCAAGATTGCGCTCATCACCGGGGCCGGGTCCGGGATTGGAAAGGCAGCCGCCCATGAATTAATGGCGGCGGGCTTTCATGTCGTCTTTAACGGGCGCAATCGCGACCGGCTTCAGGCGGCATTGGATGAAGGCCTCAAAGACAATTCGGAAGGATCGGGATCGGTCATTTCGTGTGATGTGGGTGACGCAGATGGCGTCGCCGCAATGTTTAAAGCGATCGAGTCAGAACACGGTCGTCTCGATGTTCTTTTCAACAATGCCGGTATCTTTATTGCCGGTAAGCTCATTGATGAACTAACGGATGAAGAATGGCAGAACGCCCTTTCTGCCAATCTTACCGGCTCTTTTTTGTGCGCGCGGGCCGCCTTTTCGCTGATGCGTCGGCAGGAGCCGCAGGGTGGGCGCATCATCAACAATGGGTCGATTTCGGCCCATGCACCGCGACCAGGTTCCGTGCCTTACACAGTAACCAAGCACGCGATTACGGGTCTTACGAAGTCGCTTTCCCTTGATGGCAGACCATTCGATATTGCCTGTTCGCAGATTGATATCGGCAATGCGGCGAGCGACATCGCAATTCCTTTGTCAAAGGGTGCAATGCAGGCCAACGGAGATGTCGTCCCGGAACCAATCATGGACCTTTCCCATGTCGGTGAAGCGGTCCGCTACATCGCCGAATTGCCGCTCTCAGCCAATGTTCAATTCATGACCTTAATGGCAACCAAGATGCCTTATCTTGGACGAGGCTGAGGCTCCTCGCTCGACGCATCGGTCCGCGCTCGAGGTCTTGTCGCAATAAAAACACCGGTTGCAGCAAGCGCCATACCCACCCATGCAGCCATCGGCATTGCATCACCGAGCGAAAGCCACGCCATGACGGCTGCCACCGGCGCGGTCAGGAAAAAGAGCGATGAAACCTGGCTCGCCGCCCCCGCGCGGATCATTGCCAGAAGAAGCCCGACGGCGATCACTGAATTGCCGATCACGAGATAAACCAGAACAAGTCCGAATTCGAAACTCCAGTCGAAGCGAAAACTCTCAAGCGCCAGGGCAAACGGCAGAAGACCAAGGAAACCCGCTCCATATCCAATAAGATTGGCAGTCACCGGATGGTGCGAGAGACCAAACCGCTTTTCCCAAAGGGTGGCCGCAGCGATCCCTGACAGGCCAAGTGCCGCACACGTAAAGCCTAGCAGGCTTGGCGGATCAATGTCGGAGCGCGAAACAATGACGACAGCAGCCCCGCATAATCCGAGCATCAGGCCGAGCCACTGTTTCCAGGACACCCGTTCAGCAACAAAATAAGGAGCGCCAACGGCGACAAGGACGGGGTTCAGCGAAAGGATGAGTGCGGCGGTTCCGGCTGCGACACCGGCTTTCATCGCGAGATAAACCATCCCGAAATGGACCGACTGCATGAGAAAACCGACAACGGCGAGGTGGCCCCAGTCTGCGGCTTTTTCCGGAAGCGGTGGCCGGACGAAAAGCGCAATGGCGCCCATCAGCACGAGAACCAGAAAGAAACGCAGGACCAACAGGGAGAGCGGCTCGGCGTAACTCAGGCCGATTTTCGCAACCACATAGCCGCCGGACCAAAGAAAAAGGAAGATCGCGGGGGCGGCGAGAAGCCACAAGGGTTTGCGTTCAGACATCCACTAAGCCGATTTTGCAGGAACTCGCCGGACCTTGCCTGCTCACAAGATCCGCGTCGAGTCCGTGTAATCCGCAAAACCGCTTTGCTGAAACGCGCTGGGATTGGGGAGGGGCGCGTAACTCCCAAACTCAAATGACAAGTTCAAAAAGAATGCCCGACATGATCGCACCGCTCACGCCAAGGCCGAGATAAAGGGCAAAGACCTTCTTCTTCACGAGTGAGAAGACCGCAGCCATTGCAGGGATGGAGCTGACGGCTCCGGCAACCATGAAGGCCATCGCGGCACCATTTCCCATGCCCTGTTCGATGAGGCCCGCAAGAAGCGGCGGGGCAACATAGGAATTCAGATAGGCAGGCATGCCGAGGAGCGCTGAAATCGCAATTGCATCGACGCCATCACCACCGACGAGACCGGCAATGGCGGATGCCGGGACATAGGTGACGAGAACCGCTTCCAGAACATAGGCGAGTGCAAGCCATTTGATGAGGAAGAGAGCATTGGCTGCAAACTCCTCACGAAAGACTGTGCGGCGCGGTGCTTCCTGCCAGAAGCGCCATTGCGGCGTTCCGTCGAACGGATCGGCGGTGCCACAACCACAGCCTGACCGCTGATAGGTTCGCAGTGGTTTATCGAGCGCGCCACCCTTCATGAGGAGTTTTACCGTGTAGCCGCCAAAGAGACCGAGGGCGACCGCAAAAACCGCTTTGCCAACGGCAAAAGGCCAACCGAGAGCTGCCGCAGTAATCAGGAGTGTCGGCGGATCGATCAATGGCGAAGAAAGCCAGAAGGCCATGACGGCTGAAAGCGGTGCGCCAAAAGCGAGAAGCCCGGCGATAAACGGGATGACTTCGCACGAACAGAAAGGAGCAAGCCCGCCGAATAGGGCGGCAAGAACAATCATCCGATCCTCGCGTCCTTTGAATGCCTCGGCAATCGTTGCTTCCGCACCCGCCGCCTTTAGTCCTGCGATCAGGACGACCGCAAATGCAATATACGGCAGCGTCCCTATGAGCGCTGATATCGCAAAGGTCACGAATCCTGAAACAGCCTCAGGATCGGCGAAGAGGACAATGAGCGGTACGCCGAGTGTCACGGTCCACGGGGTCAGGAGCCAGGCTTTCCAGTTGAACCGTTGGCTCAATGGTACTTGCGAGAGAGTGCTCATACGGTTTCGTCCTCGGTTAGCGGGGCAATTGACCCGGCATCGACACAGCATTCTTCCAGAATGAACCCAGCAAGCCTTTGAAGATGCGCATAATTGGCGCGGGAAATGATCTCCCGGCCCTTTCGCTCCTGCACAATCAATCCGGCCAGGGAGAGGGCTTTCAAATGATGCGCGAGTGTCGAGGCTGGAAGACCGGTTCGGTCTTTGATCTCACCCACTGTCAAGCCACGCTCTCCGGCGCGCACAAGATTGCGGACGACGTCGAGACGGGTTGTCGCGCCCATGGCAGCAAAGCTTTCAGCAGCAAGTTCGGGGTCCATAATGATTCCAGGTCCGGCGATTTCAAAACAATAATTCGATAAAACTAGTTATATAGTTTTTTTGAAAATTGCAACCGGCTTCGCGAAGATGTGATGACGCGGGGACGCCCCGGAATGGACGCATGCAGCAATCAGCGATAATTAACGCCCACGTGAAGTGTTGGTGAAGGGAAAAGAATGGCGCGCATTCTAGCCAGGGTCATGTCGGTGACCGTCCTGTTTCTGATTGTCTCAGGTGCTCCAGCATCGGCTCAGCAGCTCGGGGTCTCACCGGAAACACGCGAGCAGGCGGATCATTTTTTCCGACGGGGCCTGTCTCACGAGGAAAAAGGCGACTGGGTTACGGCCTACCGGGATTATGCGCTTGCCGCTGACACGCTAAAGACGAGCTTCGATATTCACCTCAAGGCAAGCGAAGCGGCATCGCGGATCAGACGTCCTGATCTTCAAATGGCGCATGCCCTCGCCCTTCTACAAATTGCGGGAAATGAAAAAGATGACGAACGCCGGGCGCGGGCCTACTCCCATATCGGGATCGCGGCGACCGGCCTCAACCGACTGAAAGAAGGCTTGGAAGCGTTCGAAGAAAGTGTGCAGCTTTACGGCAAGGCGCTCGGCGAGGATCATCCGGAATTTGCCAAAGCGCTGAGCAATCTTGCCCGGGCCTATGACCATTCGAACTTGCCGGATGCAGCGGAACAAGCGTTCAAGCGTGCCCATGAAATCAGTGAGGCTGTGCTAGAAAAAGACGATCCTGTGCGGCTTTCGCGCCTAGGCGATCTGGCATTCTTCTATGCAAAGCGTTTCGAGAACGATCAGGCCATTCCGTATATGGAAGCCTACATTGCCGCTTCAGAAGAAGAATTACCAAAAGACAGTCTCGCTCTTGGCGAACGATATGCAGCGCTCGCCGAACTCTACGACAATGCAAGCCTCAAGGGAAAAGCGGCGCCTTATTACGAGCGTGCGATCGTCATATTCGAGAAGACGGAAGGGCCATCCGCCGCGCTCACCCAGAAAATGCGCAGCAAAGTCAGCACGATTTATACGGACCTTCAGCGTTTTGACCTTGCCGTTCCCCACGCAGAAGCACTGCTCGCGATTTTTGAAGAAGCGCTCGGCCCGGATCACGAAAATACGTTGAGAGCTGCGAATAACCTCGCGCAGGTGTACACCTACGCTGGCGCCCATCAAAAGGCGCTCCCGCTTGCCGAACGGGCTGCCGCCCAGGGGGAGGACCGTTTCGGACCTGACAGTATTGAGCTTGCTTCTCGACTGGTGAACCTCGGGCAGGTTCTTGATGCGCTGAACCGGCAGTCCGAGTCGGTGCCGCTCTATGAACGCGCACTCAAAATCAGTGAAGCGAAGCTCGGTCGCGGCGATGTCAGTGTTGCCCGTATTGCCAACAATCTCGGTTATGCCCTTGAACAATCTGGCAGCCCCGAGAAAGCGCGGCCGCATTACGAACACGCACTTTCGGTCTTTCGCGAGAAACTGCCGCGCGGGCATTTTCTGACGGAGATTGTTGAGCGCAATCTTGCTGCGGTGAACCGCTGAATTTCGAACGAACAAAGCGCGTCTTGGGCCGAATCGCCCTATATTGGGTGAAAATAGTGCACCCGAGGACATCATGGCAAAATCGGTTACCGGCCCCGAGATCGAACGGCTTGTCCAGCTGCTCGCGAAACTTCCGGGTCTTGGCTCCCGTTCAGCGCGTCGGGCTGTCCTTCATCTTGTCAAAAACAAGGATAAGGTGATGGTCCCGCTGGCCGCCTCCCTCAATGAAGCGGTTGACAGGATTGTCGTCTGCAAGGTGTGCGGCAATGTCGATACGCGTTCGCCGTGCACGATTTGCTGCGATGAGCGACGCGATCCTTCGACACTTGTTGTTGTTGAGGATGTCTCGGATCTCTGGGCGCTTGAGCGGGCCTCTGCTGTCAACAGCCGTTACCACGTGCTCGGTGGAACATTGTCGCCGCTTGATGGGATCGGGCCTGAGGATCTGAACATTGCAGGGCTTGTCGACCGGGTGTCGGAAGGCGTCGTGAAAGAAGTGATCCTTGCTGTGAACGCAACGGTCGAGGGTCAGACAACGGCGCATTACATCATGGATCAGCTGGCGGACTTCGATGTGTCCGTCTCCCGCCTTGCCCATGGTGTGCCGGTTGGCGGCGAACTCGATTACCTTGACGAGGGAACCCTGTCCGCCGCAATTCGTCAGCGCACAGCGCTTTAGACGCCGTGCGTTGATTGATCGGGAGTCTCTAGAAGCGTTCGACCCAGGGGCGAACCGCAAGCTCTTCCGTCCAGGCTGACCTGTGCTGTTTGATGAGTGCAAGGTAAGTCTCGGCAATCGCATCTGGATCAAGCATCGAATCCGGATTGTCAGCGGCTTCCACCCGCTCCGGCCGGGATTCGTTGCGGATCCCACCATCGATGTTGATCCAGGCGACATGGATTCCTTTTGGATGCAGTTCGCGTGCCATCGATTGCGCAAGCCCGCGCTGGGCGAATTTGCCCATCGCAAAAGGTGCGGATTGTGGAAAGCCTTTTACACCGGCTGACGCACCGGTAAAGAGGATCGTTCCGCGCACGCCAGCCTCGTCCGGCTCCTGGGATAGCATGACGCGGGCTGCGGCCTGGCCCACGAGAAACGAACCAAACGCGGTCACTTCTATGGCCTTGCGCACATCTTCCGGCTCAAGTCCGTCGAGTGAACCGCGCACCCGGGCCGAGGGGTGAGCAACAGCGACCCGCAGCGGACCGTCAAGGTTCGAGAAAAGGGCATTCACATCTCCGGCGTCGGCCACATTGGCGGCGACAACGTCTCCGCCCGTCTCATCTGCAAGACCTGCCAGCTTGTCCGTGCTTCGAGCGCTGAGCCGCAGGCGATACCCTTCTTTCTTGAGAAGGCGTGCGAGCGAAGCGGAAAGGCCGCTTCCAACGCCGGTTAAAATGGCGACTGGATCTTGCATGGGTGTATCTCCGTGGCTGGGCTGACGTGCGGATCTCGTGTCTTAGCCGGCACTTCATTTGTAACCGTCAGGCTGTGAGGTCCTCGCGTCAAAGGCAATTTAAAGAGGATGGGTATCGGGCTAAACATTAGCTCAATGAGGAAAAAAGCAGCGGCTCGATGAGGGATCACCGGTCAATTCCACGTGATCTGCACCCCCGAAAGGCTTCGAAACCCACGGAATAGAGCGGCTTTTCGTCGGAAACATCGGCCATTATCCCAAAAAATGACAATCCGTTAACCAAAATTGCAGGGGATAATGTTTGTGATCATACCGAGAATCACCACATAACTGCCGCCTTTCAGGCA
>JBCDCU010000144.1:0-8749 GCA_039181265.1 Pseudomonadota bacterium
CGTCACCCTGACCGGGACGGTCATGTTCATCATTGTCAGCCACTTTCCGGAGTAATTGATGGCGCAAATCCGGATTGAAAATCTGCGCAAGGAATTCGGCTCCTTCACAGCCGTGCAATCCTCGACGTTCACGATCGAGGATGGCGAATTCTTTATGCTCCTTGGGCCGTCCGGTTGCGGCAAGACCACCACGCTGCGGATGATGGCGGGTCTGGAACTTCCGACCTCCGGTGAGATCTATATCGACGGGGAAGAGGTTGGTCAGAAGCGCGCCTCGGAACGTGATATCGCCTTTGTCTTCCAGCTCTTCGCGCTTTACCCGCACATGAATGTCGGCCAGAACATGGCCTATCCGCTCCGCAGTCAGGGTATGTCGCGGTCGGAAGCTAACGAACGCGTTTTAGAAGTCGCCCGTATCCTCGGCATCGAAGACATGTTGAAGCGTCCCGTCGGTGGTCTGTCCGGCGGTGACCGTCAACGCGTCGCGCTCGGACGCGCCATTGTCCGCGAGCCAAAAGCATTCTTCATGGATGAACCGCTCGGGGCGCTCGACGCGGAATTCCGTGAACATATGGCTGAAGAGTTGCGGGCGCTGCATGATCGCATGGGTGCGACGACTGTCTATGTCACCCACGATCAGCTCGAAGCCATGCAGATGGGCGACAAGATCGTCGTCATGAATCACGGCGTGGTCGAGCAGTTCGGATTGCCGCAAGACATCTATGACTGGCCCGCAACTAAATTCGTCGCGGATTTCATTGGATCACCCGCCATGAACTTCCTCGACTTTGAGGGCAGCGTGACGGAGGGCTCAGCAAGTATCGTCATCGATTCCAAATCGATTGAAGTACCCTCTCCCCGCGAAAGCTTCAAAGGACGTCTAACCCTCGGCGTGCGGCCTGAACATATCCGCTTCGACGATAGCGCTTCTTATCGAGGCCATGTGATCGCAGTCGAGTACCTCGGCACCACTCAGATCGTGACGATCGAAACCCCAAACGGGACGATCAAGGCTCGGATTGCCTCATCGACCACCGTCAATACCGGTGAAAATCTGGGTCTCGTCTTCGACAAACGCACCCTCACACTTTTTGACGGCGATACCGGACGGGCTCTGCGCTCAAGCGCCAACGAGAAGGTGCTTGGCCATGGCTGAAGTCATCCTGGATACTATCAGCAAGACCTTCGGCAAGACGCGGGCACTCGATTCCGTCTCGCTGACAATCCCCGATGGATCTTTCGTGGTCCTTCTCGGCCCGACTGGCGCGGGTAAAACCACGGTATTGCGAATGGTTTCCGGTCTCGACAAACCGGATCGCGGTGACATCCTGATCGACGGGCAGTCGATGAAAGGCCGCATGCCGGCTGAGCGGAATGTGGCGATGGTCTTCCAGCAATATTCGCTCTATCCGCATTTGTCGGTGCGCCAGAACCTGGAATTCCCGCTGAAATCGCCCCTCCTGAAGACGCCGCGCGATGCCATCGACCGCAAGGTCAAGGAAGTGGCTGAACTTCTGCAAATCGCTCACAAGCTCGATAACCGAGCCACCCAGCTTTCAGGTGGCGAAATGCAACGCGTTTCGATTGGCCGGGCACTGGTGCGCACACCAACAATCTATCTGATGGATGAGCCATTGAGTTCACTCGATGCGAAACTGCGGGCTGACCTCAGGATTGAACTTAAGAAAATCCAGGCCGACCTCGGCCAGACACTTCTTTACGTCACCCATGATCAGATCGAAGCGATGACTATGGCGACCCATATTGGGGTCCTGGATGAAGGGCGGCTCGTTCAATTCGGCCCGCCGCGCGACGTCTACGAGAACCCGGCAAGCATCTATGCCGCCCGCCGTCTTGGTCAGCCGCGCATCAACATTCTTCCCGCTGATCTTTTCGAGGGAAGCGGTCCGACTGGCGCGACGTCGATCGGGCTCAGACCCGAACAGATCATTCAAGGCGAAGGGGAAGAAAGCCGCGTGACACGCGTCGAACATCTCGGCGACCAGACGCGGCTTCACCTTTCTTTCAAAAACCATGATCTCATCACAGTCACCGATGCCCACACCACGCTGAAGGCCGGTGACACATTGAAAATCAGACCGCACAAGCCGTTTTATTTCGAGGCCAATGGTGCGCGTGTCGGATAAGGGAGGATATCTTGACGCAGTTTGTGAACAAAAAAGAGGACATCGTCACAGAAGCAATTGACGGTGTGGTCGCCGCATCCGGCGGCAAGCTCGCCCGCCTTGACGGCTATCCACATATCCGGGTCGTTGTGCGCAACGACTGGGACCGCTCAAAGGTTGCTCTTGTCTCGGGCGGTGGATCTGGCCACGAACCCTCCCATGCTGGCTTTGTCGGTGAAGGGATGCTGACGGCTGCCGTTTGCGGCGATGTGTTTGCATCCCCGAGCGTTGATGCGGTTCTTGCCGGCATCCTGGCGGTAACAGGTCCTGCGGGCTGCCTTCTGATCGTGAAAAACTACACCGGCGACCGTCTCAATTTCGGTCTTGCGGCAGAGCGTGCACGGGCGTTCGGCCTCAACGTTGAAATGGTGATTGTCGGCGACGATATCGCACTTCCCGATCTTCCGCAGGCGCGTGGGGTCGCAGGCACATTGTTCATTCACAAGATTGCCGGTGCGCTTGCGGACAAAGGCGCCGACCTCGAGACAGTCGCGACGGCAGCGAGAAGAGTAGCCGATGGCACAAAGAGTATCGGCATGTCGCTTGATACCTGCACGATACCGGGTTCGCCGAAAGAAGATCGTATCCCCGACGGCATGGCGGAACTCGGCCTTGGCATTCACGGTGAGGCGGGCTTCGAACAAGTCGCGTTTCAAAGTGCGAAAAACGGCTTTTCACAGCTTGCGGAAAAGCTTGCGGCGGCGATGGGCGATGGAAAAGCGGTCGCAATCCTCAACAATCTCGGGGGAGCATCGGTGCTTGAAATGTCCGTTCTCCTTCACGAGTTGACCCAATCGTCGATCGCAGACCGGATCACTCATCTGATTGGACCAGCTTCGATGATGACATCGCTAGATATGCGCGGGTTCTCAGTCTCGCTCTATCCTGCCGATGCAGATGAACTGGCGCTTCTGAGTGCGTCGACACCGCTTCCCGCCTGGCCTGGCGTTTCCGAAATCGGCGCGGTTGCTGTGAAGCCAATGCCAGACGGCCTGACCCCGGTGAAGCCGCTTCCCTCGGAGCATGCGGAAACGCGAGCCTTCCTTGCCGGATGCTGCCAGATCTTCATTGACGCAGAGGCTGACCTCAACGCACTTGATGCGAAATCGGGCGACGGCGATACGGGATCGACGCTCGCAGGCGCTGCACGTGCGCTCATGGATGCCATGGACCGCCTGCCGCTTGCTGACCAGACCCAGCTCTATCGCGCCATCGGTCAGGAACTCAGCCAGACAATGGGCGGGTCATCCGGCGTGCTCCTTGCAATCTTCTTTGCCGCTGCAGGCGACGGATCCTCCAGTGGCCTGCCCATGGGTGAAGCGCTGAAAGCAGGACTAAAGCGGGTTCAGGAAATAGGCGGTGCGCAGCCCGGCGACCGGACGATGATCGATGCGCTGGCCCCTGCCCTCGACGCGCTTTCCGACGGGATCGGCAGCGCCTCTTCCGCGGCGCGCAAAGGGGCGGACCATACGGCGACGATCGTGCGCGCCAAGGCAGGCCGCGCCGCCTATCTCAACGCCAAACAACTCGAAGGCCACAACGATCCAGGTGCGGAAGCGGTTGCGCGTTTGTTTGAACATCTGGCGGGGTGAACGCCCGCAGTCATTGAGGATCTCTTCGTTTTTGCATCACGGGTGTCTTGTGCCTTTTCCCAAGACTCCGGAGGTTGAGCGGGAATGGCGCAATCCGTGACACGCCCTTCCCTCCACCCACATCAAATTTGGAGTCTCATAGACCTCTTGCCTCACCTGCCAAGCGTCTCCACCACCAGTTCCGCCGCCGCGGTACCGGAATTCTGCTGTTGCCCGGTGATCAGATTCCCATCGCGAACCGCAAAAGGTTGCCACATCCCGGACACAATGAAGTTCGTTCCCTCAATCTTCTTCGCCTCGTCCTCAATCCAGAAGGGCTGAACTTTCTGACCGACCGTTTCATCGACAAAGGCTTCTTCGCTATTGGCAAATCCCGTCCAGGTCCTGCCCTTAGCAAGAAGATCGCCGTTGGAAAGACGGGTTTTCAGAAGAAGGCAGGTGCCATGGCAGACCAGCGATATGATTTTGCCCGCCTCAAATGCCCGTGCGACAAAGCTCTGCAAGGCTTCGTCATCGATCATCGTCACCATCGGCGACTGCCCGCCAGCAACAAAGATCGCGTCATAAGAACCCGGGTCGATCTCTGTGACCGGTTTCGTATCCTTCAACAGGGCCGCATGATGCGGTGATTTCTTAAAGCCAAGCGAGATCAGGTCCGCAGCGGAATATCCGCTCTCGTCTTCCGGGTCTGACATTCCGTCGGGGACCAGATCGCCACCCGCGGGCGAGGCGATATCGACCTCGTATCCCGCCTCAACGAAGGTCCAATAAGGATGGCTCAATTCCGCGAACCAGAAACCGACCGGCCAGCCCGTCATGGGCGACGTCCCTGGGTTACCGGCGATGATCAGCACTTTCTTTCTGGTATCGTCACTCATGGTTTCAGACATGCAATGATCCTTTCAAAGGGTTTTCGATTTCGGATAGATGAAGCGCGCAATCAGTGGGGTGAGACGCGGCATGATGACGTAGGTCATGAGGCTGACCTGAATGACCACGATGACAAAGACGCGCAGCGGATGCGGCAGACCGGACGTCACCTGCCCGAGGCCTGCGTTGACGGTCATAAACAAGGTGAAGACGACGCAGATCATGACCATTGCCATGCGGTGTGGATTCGGCTGCGGCACTTTGGTGCCCGACGGGGGATCAAACCAGAATTCAAGTCCCGTCAGCCGGTCCCAGGCCGCATCAGCGGCGAAGAATTCCGCGCCCTCGGCAAGCATGCTTTCGCGATATTCCGAGCGCTCGAATTCCTCCAGATCATCAAGTGTGTCGAAACGGAAAACACTGCGATACTCGCCACCTTGCTCTTTCGGGCGATGGAAGCCGACACCGAGATAGCCGGGGAAATTGGCCGCGGCACCGTCGGTCATCCGTTTGAGCCACGCCTCATAGTCGGCCTCACGCCCCGGCCTCACCCGACGGCGTACGACGACCGTCACCGGTTCACTCATGGTTTCCCCTCTGAAAGGGGAGGACGATCTTTGCAACACCGGCACATCGGGCATTCGCGGCTCGCTCCGCCGTTCCTTTCGAGATTATCGGGCGTCCCATCGTGATATTCCCCTTTGTCATTGCAGGCATGGAGATAGTCACAAAGTGAAAGTTATGATAATGAATTCGAATGATCTCTGATATTAGCATATCGAAACTCAGGCGGCTTGACCTGACGCTTCTTCTGGTTTTCCTCGGCCTTCTGCGGCATCGGAAAGCTGTGGAGGTGGCGGCGGACCTCGGCCTAACCCAATCGGCCATCAGCCAGGCGCTGAAACGCTTGCGCGAGGTCTTCGAGGACGATCTCTTCTTGCGCCGCCCCCATGGTATGGAGCCGACGGCAACTGCTTTAGCGCTGGAGGCACCTGTTTCCGAAGCGGTCGACGCCCTGCGCGGGGCGCTCGGGGTTGCCCGGACCTTCAATCCCGAGATCGCAAAGGGGCTTGTAAGAATTGCAGCGCTTCACGCGGAGCAGGTCGCCCTCATCCCACCGTTTTTCCTCAAAATCAGGCAAGCCGCCCCGGGTCTTACACTCTCAGTTATTCCAAGCGGACGCAGAGAGGCCATCGACGCCTTGAACGAGGGTCGCTCGGATCTTGCGCTAGGGTTTTTCCGCGATCTGCCAGCGGTCATTTCCGCCGAACGTGTTTATGAGGATTCCTACCGTGTGGCCATGCGTCCGGAAGTCTTGCCCGCTACGGGCAGGATCGATCTCGACTCTTATTGCAAAGCCGACCACATCCTCGCTTCTCCGAAAGGCGATATGCGCGGGATAGTCGATGACAGGCTTCAGGCTGTCGGCCGCGACCGCCGGGTCGTTTTGAGCCTGCCCGCTTTTCTCCCGGCGCTTGCGGCTGTCGCAGCGTCAAATGCGCTCCTCACGCTTCCGGCCCGAGTGGCACTCACCTTTGCGGACGATTTCGGCCTTGTGACAAGCGAACCACCGCTCGATCTTCCAGGGTTTCCCGTCTCTGTTTTATGGCACCGGAGAAACGACGCGGACCCGAGAACGCAATGGATCCGGTCAATGCTGACGGCCCGGTAGTTGAGGTTCTATGAAACCAGTGGAAGTTATTACCCTTTCCAGCGCCAAAATGGTTTCGTTTCAAAGCGGCGACTTATACGGCGACTGACGTGCGTGCCAAGAAAGGACGCGCGGCCTATCTCAACGCCAGACAACTCGAAGGCCACAACGATCCGGGGGCGGAGGCGGTCGCCCGTCTGTTTGAACATCTTGCGGGGTGAAACGGCCTCTGTTCTGACTGACAAAAGCTCGTTCTTGACCGGGTAGAGGATCTGCCAAAAAGCTCACACTTTGCCCGAGTTCAAATAATCTCGTCTTCGTCGAACATCGGATCGTCGGCAAGTTGTGAAGAATGGTCGTCCAGAACGTCTTCCGCCTTTTGAAACGATCCGATGCGGGCAAGGTGAAAAACCGCATCACCTTCATTGACAACCGGCATGACCGCCCGTCCGACGATAATCCCGTCAAACGGCGCTTCGATATCGTTCTCAGTCTCGCCGAACGGATCGGAGACCGAACCGAGGATTTCACCCTCCCGGACTAGGATGCCATCGGACCGGTAGCTTCGAAAGAGCCCGCCCATGGGCGCACGCAGCCATTTGCTCGACATGCAGAATTGCGGCGGCAGTTTCGACGGCGCGATACCTCGGCCTGTGATCATGCCAAGTGATTTCAGCACCCGGAGGATGCCCGCTTGGCCGGCCCGCACCGAGACCTCATCGAACCGCAATCCTTCCCCGGCCTCATAGAGAAGCACCCGGGTCCCGAGATCTGCGGCAGCAGCTCTTAGCGATCCCTCACGGAGCGGGGCTTGCATAATGATCGGAGCTGCAAAGACATCGGCCAAACGCCGTGCCTCCGGATCATGAGGCGAGATGCGCAATTGCGGATAATTCGTCCGGTGGATTGCGGCAGAATGGAGATCGATCCCGATATCGGCGCGGGCGACGATCTCGGTCAGGAACAGATGAGCGAGCCGGGCCGCCAGAGAACCACCCTCGTTTCCCGGAAAAGACCGGTTGAGATCACGCCTGTCTGGAAGGTAACGGGATCTATTGATAAAACCGAAAGAATTGACGATCGGAACGACGATCAAAGTGCCTTTGAGCCTGCGCAAAGCCGGGGTTTTGAGAAGACGGCGAACGATCTCGATCCCAATCACCTCATCACCATGGATCCCAGCGCTCACGAAAACGGTTGGCCCGTTGCGATTGCCATGAATGACTTGGGCCGACATGGTGACAGGCGTATGATCCGACAACGAGCTGACAGGCAGATCAACAGTGCGGCTCGTTCCGGAAGCAATAACCTCGCCAGCGAGTTCAAAACCCGCCCGTTTTGCCATCACCCTTTGCCTTTGGTCTTCGTGGCATTCGGTTTTGCGTTCTTTTCAATGAACTGGATGATCTTTCCCGCGATATCGAGACCGGTCGCTTTCTCGACACCCTCAAGGCCCGGTGACGAATTCACCTCCAGAACGACGGCGCCGTGATTGGCGCGCAGCATATCGACACCGCAAACATTGAGCCCCATGGACTTTGCAGCACGCACTGCTGTCGAACGCTCCTCGGGGGCAAGCTTCACAACTTCGGCCGATCCGCCGCGATGGAGGTTGGAGCGGAATTCGCCTTCCCCGCCGGTCCGTTTCATGGCAGCCACGACCTTACCGCCGATAACAATCGCCCGAATATCAGTGCCGCCCGCTTCCTTGATGAATTCCTGGACGAGGATGTTCGTGTTAGTTGCACGGAAGGCTTCGATCACCGATTTTGCGGAGCGGTCGGTGTCGGCGAGAACCACGCCGAGCCCCTGCGTTCCCTCAAGGAGTTTGATGACAAGCGGCGCGTTGCCCGCAAGGGTCAATACTTCCTCTGTCTGTTTCGGGTCATGGGCGAAGGTTGTGACGGGAAGGCCAACCCCATCGCGCGCCAGAAGCTGCATTGACCGCAATTTGTCACGCGAACGCCCGATCGCAACGCTCTCATTCAGCGGATAAACACCCATCATTTCAAACTGGCGCAGTACGGCCGTGCCGTAAAAGGTTACTGAGGCACCAATGCGCGGAATAACTGCGTCATAGCCAGTCAGTTTCTCGCCGTTGTAATAGATCGCGGGCCTGCGCGATGCGATGTTCATGTAACATCGCAGCGTGTTGACGATGTCTATTTCATGTCCGCGTTCCTCCGCTGCCGCAACCAATCGCTTGTGCGAATAGAGCTCGGGATTTCGGGCGAGCATCGCGATTTTCATAAAGTCCTCCCCTTCCGGAATTTTCCGGAGTTTTCCAAAGTCGTCAGGTCGCGCTTTCCAGGATGGACGAGGATCTGATGCCTGCGCATCGCAGAGCGTCCAACAATCATCCTGAAAAGCGCGACCTGACGACTTTGGAAAACTCCGGAAAATTCCGGAAGGGGAGGACTTTATGAAAATCGCGATGCTCGCCCGAAATC
>JBCDCU010000145.1:0-8710 GCA_039181265.1 Pseudomonadota bacterium
AATGAGGCGCAGCGTTTGCTCCACATCACTCATCACGTTGAAAGCTTTCTGATGGCAATGGCCATGTAGCAGAATGGGTTTGTCGAGGGGTTTTAAAGGTGCGTTGAAGCGACCTTTGTCGGCCTCCCGCACAATGAATTCTTCAAACAGCAATGCCGCCTTTGAGATCCGCTCCGCTTCTTCGCCGGGAACGAGCGCCGGGATTTCGTCGCGCAACATCAAAAGACAACTCGGTTCAAGGCCAACAATCGACCGTCCAGCCTCAACATCTGGAAGGAGCGTATCGATCAACCGACGGGCTTCGGCGCGCGCTTTATCGACGAGGCCAACGGAAAGATAAGTCCGTCCACAACAAAGCGGCTTGTCATCAGCCGTACTCGGCGCACTCACTTTGATACCGCCCGCCTCCAAAACGCGCGTTGCCGCGCGCAAGTTTTCCGGCTCGAAGTAACGGTTGAACGTGTCGCCGAACAACACAACGTCGCCTGTTCCATGATCACGCACTTCCCAGTCATGGAAGGGATCTCGTCGCCAGGCTGGCAATGCCCGCTCTGCCGAAAACCCTGATGGTCCTTCAAGAAGACGCGCGAGAAACGGTGATTTGTTTCGGAGATTTAAGAGCCAAGGCACTTTCGCAGCATAGGGCGCATAGTCAGGAAGATAGCCGACAAGCCGGTCGTGCAAAGAAAGGCCCCGGCGCTTTGCTCGTTCATGAAGGACCTCGATCTTCATCCGCGCCATATCAACGCCGGTCGGGCATTCGCGCTTGCAGGCTTTGCACGAGACGCAGAGCCTCATTGCATCCATCATGGCATCCGACGACAGAGCGTCTTCGCCGAGTTGTCCGGAGAGCGCGAGCCTGAGAGTATTCGCACGACCGCGTGTCAGATCTTTTTCATTGCGCGTTACACGGTAAGACGGGCACATCGCGCCGCCCTGCAATTTCCTGCAAGCGCCATTGTTGTTGCACATCTCAACAGCGCCCTGGAAACCGCCCGCCTTGCCGGGCCAGGCGCTCCAGTCGAGCGCCGTGTCGAAGTCCTTCGCCGCATAATCGGGTGCGAACCGAAATTTCTCACGATCATCCATCTTCGGCGGATCGACGATCTTGCCGGGATTGAAAAAGCCCTCAGGGTCGAAACGGGCTTTCACCTCTCCGAATGCCTCGACCATGCGTGTCCCGAACATCTTTTCGTGGAACTCCGACCGAACAATACCGTCTCCATGCTCGCCCGAATGCGAACCCTTATAGGAACGGACGAGTTCGAACGCTTCTTCGGCAATTGCCCGCATCGCTTTGACGTCCTGATCGAGCTTCATGTTGAGCACCGGACGCACATGCAGGCACCCGACGGACGCATGGGCGTACCAGGTCCCGGACGTCCCGTGCCGTTCGAAAATTTCGGTGAGTTTTTGGGTGTATTCCGCAAGATCGCTGAGCTCGACAGCGCAATCTTCTACGAAGGAGACAGGCTTTCTCTCAGCCTTCATGGACATCATGATATTGAGGCCGGACTTCCGGACTTCGGTCACACGACCTTGAAGCGCACTATCGAAAACGGGAACAACACCACCCCATTTTTCCCCTTCTCCGCTCCAGGAAAAGCCGAGATCACCCATCCGCTCTTCCAGTGAGGCGATCTTGGTCCGGTTGGCGTCGTCATCCTCCTCCGCAAACTCAACAAGAAGCAGTGCCGCTGGATCTCCGCGCACAACCTCATCCAATGTCTTTTTGAAAATCGGAATGTCCCGTCCAAGGGAGATCATCGTGGAATCGACAAGTTCGACACCAATTGGCCCGAGCGGAACCAGATGCTGCGTTGCATCCATCGCCTTATAAAAGGTCGGAAAATGGCAGATACCGACAGCGCGCTTAGGAAGAAGTGGCGACAGTTTGAGCTCTATTGCCTCGAAAAAGCCAAGCGTCCCTTCAGAGCCGACAAGAAGGTGAGCGATATTGTTCGGCTCGTTTTGCGGAACGAGCGCATCAATGTTGTACCCACCAACGCGGCGCATGACTTTCGGAAACCTCTCGTTGATCTCATCCGCCTCCCTGGCACCGAGCGCCAGCATGTCGCGCACAAGCGCCCCGTAAGCGCCTCCATTCGTGAGGTCATCCTGTTGAACCGGCCCGAAATCAGCCTTTGATCCATCGGCAAGGAGGGCACGCAGCCCAAGCACATTATCGCGCATCGTGCCGTATTTGATCGAACGTCCACCGCAGGAATTGTTTGCCGTCATCCCGCCGATTGTTGCTCGTGATGCGGTCGAAACATCGACAGGAAACCACAGCCCATATGGCTTCAAAAACCGATTGAGTTCATCAAGTACGATGCCTGGCTCGACAACGCAGCGTCGGCCCTCGACATCCAGCTCCAGAACCTTGTTGAAATACTTGGTCGTATCAACGACCAGCGCCTCGTTGACGGTTTGGCCGCACTGCGATGTCCCGCCACCGCGAGGCAAAACGCTCAAACCCCAGTCGCGCGCGACGGATAGAGCGGCCTCGATGTCCTCATTTGTCCGGGGCACAACAACGCCGTCAGGGATCATCTGATAGATTGACGCATCAGTCGCGTAACGACCGCGATCAAAAGGATCAAACAGAACGTCGCCGGCAAGACGCCGTTTCAGGTCGCGTTCAACGCTCGGCGCAATTACAGCAACCATCAAGTCCTCCCTTCAGACGACACCATTTCTACCCCCATCAGAGCCCAATGCGTGGATATATATGCGACTGGGCACCCAGGTGCGTGCTGTTCTCCAAGTGCGAAAAATAATTCAAAGATTATTCTTGACTGAATTTTGAATTCATAATTCAATATGCAGTATCTGCCGACGGCTTGCAACCATGCGTCTTCTTCGAAATGTCTGCATTGTCGGACTGTGAGTGAAGAAAATCCGGACCGTTAAGCCGGTGCTGAAACGATTGAAATGCTTGGCAATCCGGGCATTTTTGGAGGCGATCGTGAGGACAGGACATTGAGAACAGCAGGCCGTCATTTCTTACAAATTCCCGGACCAAGCGCGGTTCCAGAGCGCATATTGCATGCCATCGCCCGCCAGGTGATCGATCATCGCGGCCCGGATTTCGCGGCAGTCGGAAAACGTGCCCTCAACGGTATGAAGACCGTTTTCAAAACCGAGGTGCATGCCTTCATTTATCCGTCTTCCGGCACCGGCGCTTGGGAAGCGGCTCTCGTCAACACGCTGTCACCGGGCGACAAGGTCTTGATGTACGAGACCGGTCATTTTGCGACGCTCTGGAAAAACCTTGCTTTGCGCCTTGGTCTTGAACCGGAATTCATTTCCGGAGACTGGCGCGGCGGCGCCGATCCCGATGCGATTGAAGCCCGCTTGAAGGAAGATAAAAATCACGAGATCAAGGCGGTCTGCGTCGTTCACAACGAAACATCAACGGGTTCGGTCTCTCCGATTGCGAGCGTCAGAAAAGCCATAGATGCCGCAAATCACCCTGCCCTTTTTATGGTGGATACGATTTCCGGGCTCGCTTCACTTGAATATGAGCACGATGAATGGGGTGTTGATGTCACTGTATCGGGGTCCCAAAAGGGTTTGATGCTCCCGCCTGGATTGTCGTTCAACGCCGTCAGCGAAAAAGCGCTCAAAGCGAATGAGACCGCTGAATTGAAACGATCTTACTGGGACTGGTCGGAAATGATCGGACCGAACCAGAAAGGCTATTTCCCTTACACACCGGCCACCAACCTTCTTTACGGTTTGAATGAAGCAATCGATATGCTTCTTGAAGAAGGGTTCGAAAACGTCTTCGACCGCCATCAACGGCATGGTGCTGCGACGCGGGCAGCCGTGCGCGCCTGGGGCTTGGAGGTTCTGTGCGCAAGGCAGGGCCAGGAAAGCGGAGTGCTGACGGCTGTCATGATGCCGGAGGGTCATAGCGCGGACAGGTTCCGCGCCATCACGCTTGATGCCTATGACATTTCTCTTGGCAACGGATTATCCAAAATAGCAGACCGCGTGTTCAGGATTGGCCATCTCGGCGACTTTAACGATCTTAGCCTGATGGCGACATTATCAGGCGTTGAATTGGGGCTTGCCAAGGCAGGCGTTCCCCATGAAAGTGGCGGCGTTCAAGCTGCTATGAACTACTTAAAGGGTCATGAGGAGACCCTTCAAGCAGCACAATAATTCTTTGGGAGACTGAACCGTCCAGCCGCGCTCGGCGGACGCAAATTGGGAGGAAGATATGAAAATGAAATCAATGCTCGCAGGCCTTGCGGCAGCGACTTTTCTTGCGACTTCAGCACACGCGGCCGATCTGACTTTGAAGTTCGGCCATGTCGGACAGCCAGGCTCATTGTTTGAGGCGAGCGTGAATGCATTCGCGCAATGTGCAAACACTGCGCTCGGCGATAAAGCCGAAGTCCAGACATTCGGCGCATCCCAGCTTGGAAAAGACAAGGAGCTTCTTCAAAAACTGAAGCTCAACCAGGTCGACTTCGCCCTTCCCTCTTCTATTATGTCATCGGTATCGGACGAATTCGGTGTTTTCGAAATGCCTTACATTGTCCAGGATCGCGAACACATGCGCCGAATCCAGGCAGAGCTGGGCGACACGTTCCAGAAGGCTGCCCAGTCGAAGGGCTACCGGATCATCGGTTACTTTGAGAACGGCTTCCGCCACATCACGAACAACACCCGGCCAATTAGCAAACCGGAAGATCTCGCTGGCGTTAAACTGCGCACTCCAAAAGGCGCGTGGCGCGTAAAAATGTTCAAGCTCTATGGCGCAAACCCGACACCAATGGCCTTCTCTGAAGTCTTTACGGCGCTTCAGACCAGCGTGATCGACGGCCAGGAAAACCCATACGCTCAAATCGCGTCTGCAAAATTCCAGGAAGTTCAAAAGTACCTGTCAATTACCGGGCACGTTTACACCCCGGCCTACATCCTCGTGTCCGATAAGCATTACGCGAAACTGCCGGACGACGTCCGTGCGGCGCTGGAAAAATGCGGCACCGATACGCAGGACTTTGTCTACGAACATGCAGCAAAACTCGAAACCGAGCTTCTGCAGGTTATCAAGGACGCCGGTGTCGCTGTTAACACCGCGGACAAAGAGGCTTTCATTGCGGCATCGAAGCCAATCTACGACGACTTTGCATCATCTGTAGAAGGTGGAGCCGCTTTGATCGAAAAAGTCCAAAGCCTCGCAAGCGGTTCTTAAATTCTCCCTCCAAAGACCGGGCACAGCGCTATGAGGCGCTGTGCCAACCGGGCTGGTCAGGCGTAAACCTGATCCGGCTGCGGTAAAGCTCACCCTCGCTCCAGCAATGCGTCCGCCGGAATGGCTTCAAAATGACATCCCTCGTCTACCGCATCAGCAAGAAGCTCGAAACCATCCTTGAATGGGTGGTGATCATCTTGATGGTCAGCCTGACCGTTGTCGTCATCATGGCGGTGATCTTTCGTGCCTTCCAGAATTCCCTGTCATGGTATGACGAAGTCGCAGCCATTCAGCTCTCATGGATCACTTACTATGGCGCGGCACTCGCAGCGCTGAAACGACGTCACATCGGGTTCGATTCAGTGCTGCTCGCAATACCGATGCCGCTGCGCATGGTCGCCGTCGTCATTGCAGAAGCGATCGTGATCGGCTTCTTCGTCATCCTTGCTTACACCGGCTACCAGGTTCTTGAGGTTCTGGAGGGGGATCGACTGGTTTCTCTCACATGGGTCCCGGTCCAATTCACCCAATCTGTCATCCCGATAGGTGCAGTGCTCTTCATCATAGCCGAACTGCTCTCCCTCCCTTTCTACTGGAAGATGACTGCCCAGGGCACTTCGCTTGAACATGCCGAAATCGACGAGGAAGTCGAAACGGAAATGCAAAAAGCCGAAGCCGGCGAACACAAGAAGCGATGATACCATGTTGATGTTCCTGATCTTTATCGCGCTCCTGGTCATGATCTGCCTGAATGTGCCGATCGGGATTGCCCTCGCGGTCGCCGCTATCTTTGGCCTTCTTGCAACCGAAGGCGTCGACAGCCTCGTGACAGTCGCCCTCGACATGTATGACGGCTCGACAAAATTCTCCCTGATTGCCATTCCAATGTTCGTGCTGGCCGGTGCGATCATGAACGCAGGGGGCATCACCGACCGTCTGATAAACTTCGTTTCCGCTCTCATTGGTTTCGTGCGAGGCGGCCTCGCCATGGTCAACATTGGCGTCTCATTGTTTTTCGCAGAAATTTCCGGGTCTGCCGTCGCCGATGTCGCAGCGCTCGGCTCCATCCTGATCCCGCAAATGAAAAAACGCGGTTATTCAGCTCCCTTCTCTGCGGCGGTTACATCCTCTTCGGCGTCACTTGCCATCATCATCCCGCCATCAATCCCGATGATCCTCTATGCAACGTCTGCCAACACATCGGTGGAACAGCTCTTCGTTGCGGGCATCGTGCCGGGTTTGCTCGGGGCGGCTGGATTGATGGGCGTCGCCTACGCTTTCGCTGTCAGATACAATCTGCCCGTCGAAGAAGCGTTTAATATGAAACAGCTCGGCAAGACCTTCCTTGATGCGCTTCCAGCATTCACGCTCCCTGTCATCATCTTGGGTGGGATTTTCGGCGGCTGGGTCACCGCAACAGAAGCAGCCGGTCTCGCCGTTCTGGCTGCACTTGTCGTGAGCCTTTGGTACAACCAGTTGAACCTGCGTCATCTGAAACGCGCAATGCTCGACGGTGGCATGCAAACAGCAGTCGTCATGGTTCTGGTCGCAGCCTCAGTTTTGATGGGCGGTTTCCTCACCCGTGCTCAGGTTCCTCAGGAAATTGCCGCCTGGATCCTCGACCTTACGACGAATAAGTGGTTGATCCTTCTGATCCTCAACTTCTTCTTCCTCGTTGTCGGGTTCTTCCTTCATTCAGCGGCGGCCATCATCCTTGTCGTTCCAATCGTCATACCGCTCATCAATGCTGCGGGCATCGACCCTGTCCATTTCGGGCTGGTTGTTACCTTGAACCTTGCGATCGGCCAGCAGACGCCTCCAGTCGCAAGCGTGCTCATCACCTCATGTGCAGTGGCGAGAGCGAATATCTGGGAAGTGTCCAAGGTCAATGTCTATTTCGTTGCAGTGCTCCTTACCGTCCTCCTGCTCTGCACCTATGTGCCGTCGATCCCGCTCTTCCTTGTTGAGGTCTTTTTCCGCTCATAAAGCTTGGGTTCATCTTTTTTGGGTATAGTCTATGCCTAAGGAGTGGGAACGTTATGCGGATGCAAAAGATCGCATTGGCACTCGGCGGCGGCGCAGCGAAAGGTTGGGCGCATATCGGCTTTTTGCGTGCGCTCAACGAAGCAGGCATTCACCCTGACATCATAACCGGAACATCCATGGGCGCTGTCAGCGGTGGTTGCTGGGCCGCAGGCAAGCTGGATGCGCTCGAGGACTTCGCCCGATCTCTCACGCCACGTCGCGTATTCTCATTCATGGATATCAGCCTGTCCGGGTCCGGGCTTATCAATGGCGGACGGCTCGGGACCGAACTCGAAAAGCATTTGGGTGAAGGCGACATCGTTGATCTGTCGATCCCGTTTTGTTGCATGGCAACCGAATTGGATAATGGCAATGAGATCTGGCTCACTCAGGGCCGTCTTGCGACCGCTTTGCAGGCCTCTTATGCCCTGCCCGGCATTTTCCGTCCTGTTGCCATTGATGGGCGATGGTTGGTCGATGGTGCACTCGTTAATCCGGTTCCGGTTTCGGCAGCGCGCGCCCTCGGCGGTGATTATGTAATTGCTGTGAGCCTCTCAACCCAAGGTGTCGGGCACGGCACCGTCATCTCAGGCCTGACCCCGGCACGCATGGCAACCGACCTCGATGTTCACAACAATGTTGAAAGCAATCTCGCCAACGAAAGCGAACAACAGACATCCGGCAGCGTCAAACGGCGCCTGCGACGCCAGATTATCGGATCCGGAGAAGGTGCGCCCGGCATCACATCAGTCATGATGCAAAGCTACAATATCATTCAGGATAGGATCGCGCGGTCACGTCTTGCCGGCGACCCGCCGGATCTTCTGATCAAACCGAAGGTCCACGACATCGGATTGTTCGATTTTCACCGGGCTGATGAAGCAATTAAGGCCGGCTATGACGCTGCACAGCCGGCCATTGCGCAATTGGTCCAAGAACCGGACCTATCGACTGCTTGATTCCCCCGACGCTCGTACAGTCCTCACCAACCTGATCCATACGGTGAAAATGAGCCCCCGCTCAAACCGTGTGGATATAGGCACGAATATCTGCGGCCTCGCGCTCGATTTCCTCAATGCGCTGTTTCACCATGTCGCCGATGGACACGACGCCAACGAGTTTGCGGTTATTGACAACCGGCATATGGCGGAAGCGCCCTGTCGTCATTTTCTCCATAACCGTATCGACGCTGTCGTCCTCGTTACATGTCACAACTTCCTTGGTCATGACGGTTTCGACAGGCCATGAAAGCACCCGCTCCCCATCTTTTGCGACGGCATGGACAAGGTCACGCTCGGAAATAATACCGCGTACTCCAAGGTTATCGTCGCAGACAACCAGTGCACCGATCCGGCGTTCAGCCAGCATCGTGAAAACAGTCGCCAATGTCTCGTAGGCACCGACGGTGACCGTTTCACGGCCCTTCTTATCCAGCAGCTCTCCCAGGCGCATTAATGTCCTCCTCTTTGAAATATC
>JBCDCU010000146.1:0-8618 GCA_039181265.1 Pseudomonadota bacterium
ATCAGGCCGCCGACCAGTATTTTAGACGCTATAGCGACGTCTTTCGCGAAGCCGTGGTAGAAGCCACCCTCCGCTGTCTTGATTTCCAATTCCATTAAAGGTGGTTTAATCGCCATGTACGTCCTCCCCCGATTTATTGATGGCAATCAAACGAAAGTAGCAGAACTAAAGTCGTAACGCATTAACGAATTTAGATTTTTTTAAGAATTACTTGGGCGATCCGACGCACTTTTTCTTTTGCGCTGCAATAAAGCCAGATCTCACGCACTATTGCCTGACTTTTTTGACAGCCTCCCCCAGTCATTTCGGATTGTCTGTCGCTCTTGACCTGGAGCTACTCCAGGCTGCTACGACGCCTGGAAAACGATGAGCAAGCAATGAAAATTTCAGAAGCAGCCGAGCGGTCCGGCCTCTCCATTGATACGATCCGGTTTTACGAAAAGCGCGGCATGCTCCCGGAAATTCACCGCGGGCCGGACGGACATCGCCGCTTTACCCCTTATGACATTGATTGGCTCACTCTCCTCTATTGGTTGCGCGAGACCGGCATGCCGCTCTCAGCCATCCACCGGTTTACCCATCTTGCGAAAGCCGCCGCAGGAGCAGACGGGGATGCGGGCCTCGCCGAACGCCGCCAGATCCTTCTCGATCACCGGGATGTGCTTTCCAAAAAACGCGCCATGCTCTCTCGATGCGAAGACGTGCTTTCCATCAAGCTCGCGCAATACGGTGATCCGGCGGAGGAAAACGAGTGAGGTTCGCCTTTCTGATCGAGCCGCCCTTTAATGACCGGGATCCAACGGGGACCGTCATCGGTCATGATGTGGAAATCGCGCGTGCGGTTTTCGAACATCTTGGAGAAGACTTCGAGCCGTTTGAGACGGAATTTGCAGAGCTTCTTCCGGGGCTTTCCGATGGGCGCTGGGAGATGACGACGGGTCTCTTTGCAACACCGGAGCGCGCGCAAGTTGCTGCTTTCACGCGCCCGATCTGGGCTTTGCCCGACGGTCTTCTGGTGGCGCGCGGCAATCCGCTCGGTCTCACTGGTTATCGGACTTTGGCGCTCAACGACACGGCCCACATTGCCGTCATTCGCGATCAGGTCCAGCATCACTCGGCGCAGGCATTCGGCGTGCCGGAAAGCCGGATTGCTATTTTCGAAACCTATACGGAGGCCGCCGAGGCAGTCACCGAAGGGCGTGTTGATGCCTATGCGAGTGTCGCCCGCGCCCATACCGGATTTCTTGCAACCCAACCGAACGTTGAGGCTGATGTCGTCACCATGCCGAAAAGCGAAAAGCCGCCCTCCTTCGGCTCGTTTGCCGTCTCTCTCGATGACGAGGCACTGCTCAGCCGCATCAATGCCTTTCTCGCTGACTTTCTCGGTTCGCCGGCCCACCTGGCGATTGCCGAACGCTATGGATTTTCCGAAACGGATATTGAGGCCGTCCGCGTCTCAAGATGACTGGAGATAAGCGCTCTTGGAAACGCTCCGCGCAAACGCGCGAAAACGTTTCCAATCCGCAGACTTCGCCCGTTCCTATTCGGCAATGCCGGTCGAATTGATAAGCGGCGCCCAGACACCGATCAGCTCTTCAACAAGCGCTGTGTATTCCTCGCTCGACATCGCCCGGTGGGTGATCCCGAGATCTGTCAGCCGTTTTTGAACTTCCGGGTTTGCGAAGACGGCAAGCACGGTTTCGTTGATTGTCTTTGTCATTTCAGCAGGAATGCCTGCCGGACCGGAAAGGCCGACCCAGTTCTCAATCACCACATCATAGCCCTGTTCCTTGAAGGTCGGCAGATCGGGAAGTTGCGGATTACGCTCTGGAGAAGCAATCGCAATGGCGATCGCTTCCTTGTTTTCGATCATGTCGCTGTTCTGGACCGCCATATCGTAGAAGGTGTCGAGCACGCCTGCCCGGAAGTCCTGGATGGCAGGAGCACTTCCCTTATAGGGCACATGGATTGAATCGACGCCGAGGGCGGCATCGACCGCTTCGCCCAGAATGTGCGAGATGGATCCAACGCCGCTTGAGCCATAGGTGAGCGGCTTGTCCTTCACCTTTGCAACATACTCTTCAAGGCTTGTGATGCCTGAGGATGGCTGGACAAAGAGGCCCGGCGCCGATGCGCCGATATAGGCAACATGCGTGAAGTCTGCGACCGGCTTATACGGGATCGATTTAAACCGGGTCGGCGCAATCGTGAAGGGTGCGTTGTTGGAAAGGATCAGGGTTGTTCCGTCTGCCGGTTGTTTTGCGACAAAATCGGCGGCAACAGTTCCAGCGGCACCCGGACGATTATCGACGACGGCCTTCTGGCCGAATTCTGAATCGAGATATTGCGCAAGAAGCCGAGCGACGAGATCGCTTGTGCCGCCCGGCGGGAAGGTCACGACGATGCGGACGGGCTCGCTCGTCCAGGCGCCGGGTGCGGCATGGGCAAGCGGTGCGGAGACGCTGGCAAGCCCCGCAAGCGCTGCCCCGAAAAAGGTTCTGCGGTTCAGTTTCATGGGTTCATTCCTTCCTGTCGTGTTTGATTTTGGCGTTTCATATTTCTTTGAAGGCGGTAACCGCGAAGCGTCGTGACGGTCGCGAAGATCAAAATGGCGAGTGTGATTGCGAGAAGCGTTGCGCTGATCGGGCGCTCGAGAAACACCATCGGATCGCCGCGCGACAACAGCATGCTGCGGCGCAATTGTTCCTCCATCAGGGGGCCGAGCACGAAGCCGAGAAGAAGCGGTGCGGGCTCAAACCGGTAAAGCCGCATCAGGTAACCGACAGCCCCGATGATGAGCGTCAGCCAGATGTCGAAGACGTTGTTGTTGAGGCTGTAGACACCGATACAGATCAGAACGATGATCGTCGGATACATGTATTTGTAAGGGATCTGGAGGAGCCGGACCCAGATCCCGATGAGCGGGATGTTGAGGATCACAAGCATGATGTTTCCGACGAGGAAGCTTGCGACAAGGCCCCAGAAAAGATCCGGTTCTTCCGTCAGAAGGCGTGGTCCCGGTGTGATGCCGTAAATCATCAGCGCGCCGATAATGATGGCCATAGGCGGGCTCCCGGGCACGCCAAGCGTCATGGTCGGCACAAAGGCGGTTTGCGTCGCGGAATTGTTGGCCGCTTCCGGCACCGCGACACCCGGTACAACACCGGTCCCGAACTTTTTCCGCAGCGGATTGATGCGTTTTTCGATTGCATAGGCAATGGCGGCCGCAATGGTTTGTCCGGTGCCTGGAAGGGCGCCGAAGAAGGAGCCGATTGTGCTTCCTCTGAGGATTGGCCCGAAGAGCGATTTCCATTCCGCCCTGGACGGGTAGAAATCGTTATAGTCAATCGCCTGCATCGCCTTTCCGGTGGCGTTCGAGCGGATCGATGCAATGAGTTCGCTGACGCCGAAAAGGCCCATCGCGACGATGACAATGTGAACGCCGTCGCGCAGTTCGGGAATACCCATGGTAAAGCGCAGGTCGCCGGTTGTGAGATCGATGCCGATCGTGCCGAGCATGAGACCGGTCATGACCATGGCAATCCCGCGAAGCGCCCCGCCATTGCTCACGACCGAGGCTGCGATGAGACCGAGAAGGATGACTGCGAAATAATCCGCCGGACCGAATGAGAGCGCGAGTTGCGCAAGAGATGGTGACAGGACCGCGATCACAATCATGCCGATCATCCCGCCACCGAAGGAGGCCGCCGTTGTCGAAAAGAGCGCGACACCGGCCCTGCCCTTTTTGGCAAGCGGATAGCCTTCAATCGCGGTAATGGAGGCCGCCGGCGTTCCGGGAATATTCATCAGGATCGAGGCAATCGACCCGCCATATTCCGCGCCGTAGTAAACGCCTGCGATCATCACTAGAGCCGATGTCGGCTCCAGTGAGAAGGAAAGCGGCAGGATCATGGAAATCGCCGCCATCGATCCGATGCCGGGAAGTACGCCGATGAAAGTGCCGAGGAGAACGCCGATAAAGCAATAGATCAGGTTTTGCGGCTCAAGAACCACCAGAAGACCCTGATAAAAGCTGAGCACGATATCCATGTCAGAACACCGTGACCGGTTTGAACGGCAGGTTCAAAAGCTCGATAAAGAGGAGCCAGGAGACCGCCGACACGAAGATTGCGAGGAGGATCTTGCCGATTATAGGCAGGCTTCTATCCGGCAGGCTTGCGATGATAACTGCGAGAAAGGCTGCAGGGACCAGACCAAAACGCTCAGCCGACAGGCCGAAGACACCGATTGCCGCAAGAATGGCAACGAACCCGATCCAGTCCGGGCGTTCGGCGATCCCCTTTCCTTTGATCTCATCAAAGAAGATGAAGACGGACAGAGTGAGCACAACCAGACCGGTTATGACTGGAAAGGCTCCAGTCCCCAGTCGGGTTGGAATTCCGAGCCCAAGATCAAAGCCGCCAATGATAAAGATAAGGCTCAGGCCAATCAGAAAGAGGCCGCCGACTATACCGCTCCGGCTGGGCACCTTTCCCTCAGCCGGGGCGCTGGCGTCTGTCGTTGATATGTCCTGCAGTTCGGGAGTGCGATCTGGCTTGCCTTTTTCCATATCAGTGCCCCCTTTCGCTCAAACCGGCTCTATCCGTTCCTGGCGAGCTGGACGTTCGGTCTTGCTTCCACCGAAGAGCGCCGCGACCCGTGCAGCCGATACATCAGCGACCTCTCCAATCGCAGCATCGAGCTCCGAACGCAGATCGCTTGAGAGGCGGGTTTCGAATGCCTCCAATACGCTTTCGATTGTTTCGTGTCTGGCGAGCGCGATGATGAAGGGAAAACCAAACTTCTCGCGATAGAGCTGGTTCAGGTGTGACAGGCGCTCGTTATGCTCCGACTGGTTGCTCGTGAGATCCAGCCGTTGTTGTTCCGCCTGGGATTCCAGTGTCATCGCCATCGGGTTTTCGGGGGCGAGTTCTGGATGAGCCCTGAAGAGTTCGATCCGGCTGGTGTCGCTGAGTGCGGTCAATTCCTCAGTGATGGCCCGCGAAAGGCTTTCTGGATCCACGAAGGGGCGCCGTGCCGCGACCCGTTTCGCGATGTCGGGTGCGCGCTCGATCAGTGGTGCAATCATTTGCGCCGCATGATCTTCATTGATTGTGTTGAGTTCATCCAGCGTCGCCACCTGACCGATCTCCTTCCGGAAAAAGGTTAGGGACGCTTTTTATTGCCGTCTATAGAATAAATTAGCGCTCAACGTTCAATAAATTAGAATGCCAATCTCTTCATCCAAACGCACAATTAAGAGGCAATTATTGGACGGATTCCCGCGTTTTCTGGGCTGTCTCGAGCAGATCCACCGCCTGATCGAGGACTTTCTTGCAGGCAATCGATTCCGGTATCTGGGCATTGGTGACGAGTGAGATCGTCTGTTTGAAAATGTCCTTTTCAAAGATCGGCACAAAGGCAAGCCGGCCCGTTGTGAGTTCGAGGTTCGCGTCGAGTTCGGACGTCACGGCCACATAATCGCCCGACAGGACGAGCAGCTTCATAAGTTGGATCGAGTTCACGACAACGGCGTCTTTCGCGCGCTCGAAAATCCATCCATAATGGGCTTCCAGGAGATTTCGGATCGCGAGCGTCTTTCCTTGAAAGACGACCGAATGCGAAACGAATTCCTCGAAGTCGACGTGATCTTTCTGGGCGATTGGATGATCGGGCGTTGCGATACATCCGAGCGGAAACTCCCGCGACCAATGAAATTTCAGGCTTTCGTTCGGCGCAGCGTTCGCAACCGCAGCAATGTCGAAGTCGCCGTTGATGACCCCTTTGACCGCGAGACTTGGACTGGTGATCTCGATTTCGAGCGTCACTTTCGGAAAATTCCGGGAAATCGCCTCAACGAGATCCCGAGCAAATCCGTTCACCATGCTGTCCATGGCGGCAATCTTCAGGTGCCCGTGTTCAATACCACGGTGCGATTGGATGATGGTCTGAAGTTTCGCGCTGTCGAGCCGCCAGTTGCGCGCCATATCGAGGATCAAGCGCCCGGCATAGGTGAGCGTCATTCCTTTCGCGTCGCGATCAAAGACGGTTTCTCCGAGTGATTCTTCTATGATCGCGATCTGCCGGTGAATGGCGGACGCGGAAATGCCGAGTTCACGAGAGGCAGCTTGAATGGAGCCAAGATGGGCAACCTGCTCAAGATATTGCAGGGAGCGCGGGACCAGATGGAGGGTCATAGATACTCCAGGCACGATAATTGCTGTTTGTTTTCTATAATGGGCAGTTCTGTTTTTTGGAATGTTGTTTGCTCACTTCGTTCAATAAAGTGAATTTATCGAAGCTGATCATTCCGCGTTTCAAGTGATCGGAAAAACTGGAAGCTATCATTCATGACGACTGAAAACGGCGTCGATCTCAAGCCGGGTGGGATCTCGATTCACGCTGTCGATATTGCAAATGGCGTTCCGGCCGATGGTCTGCGTGTCCGCCTGTTCTTTGTGAACAGTGAACGGACAGAGGTTGCGAGCGGCGCCTGTGATGCGTCCGGTCTATTGCGCCATTCCGTTGCCGATGGAGTCGGTGTCAAACATGGGCTTTATGAGGTCGAATTCGACGTGGCCGACTATTATCACGGCCTTGATACCGATTTACCTGATCCGGCGTTTCTCGAAATTGCTGTTTTCCGCTTCGGGATCGATCGGGTTAGTGAGCACTTTCACTTGCCGTTTAAATTCACGCCCTGGGGGTTCTCGCTGTTTCGGGGTGGCGCCTGACCTTCGTCAGATCTGACGGGCAATTGCGTCCACATGAATACCCGCGCAATCGACGATCGGGAACGGGGCGGTTTCAGCGTCAAAGGCCGCGTTGAGATCGGTTCCGCCGAGGAGGATCGCTTCAGCCCCGCGCGCCATCATCGCGTCAGCTGCTGCAACGAAGATCGCGCGCAAAGCGTCCGTCGGCTCGCCGGTTCTCGCAAGCGTCACATAAGCCTCATGGACGTTGTTGATCGTACCCTCATCTGGCGCGATGACCTCGACGCTCGTAAGCTTGCCATACATGCCGGAGCGCATGACGGTCTCGGTTCCCATAATACCGACCCGCTTCATGCCTTTGTCGTTAAGCCAGGCGGAGACCTCTTTCGTCAGATCAATCACCGGTAACGGCGAGCGCTCGGCGAAGCGGTCAATGCAGAAGTGCCCGGCAATCGAGGTCACAACCACGTTCTCCGCGCCCGCCTTTTGAAGCCGGTCGGTCAGCCCGAGGAAGATCGCGCATTGGGCGTCTTCATCATTGGCGGAGAGGTTTTTCAAAAGCGGCGGCGAATCCGCATGGGCGATGGTGAGCTCAAGCTTTCTGCCTGTTTCAGACGCAATCCGGATGAGGTTGCGGTAATAAAAGTCTGTCGCAGCGGGTCCGATCCCGCCAATCAATCCGATATGCATCAACACCCTCCCGATGATCCCAGAATCCCGCCCCGATAACGATCCGCTTTCCACTTTTCCGCAATCTGGAAAGTTACTGACCACCCGCTACGGGCTTGCCCGTAACGCATTCGACTTTCGGATGATTTTTGATGCGGATCAAAGGCCCACAAATAATAAGTCGGAGGATGATCCGCATCTTTCCTTAGCATATTCGGAGGCCCAAATGGCACAGCCTCACACCGACCTTGAACCCCAAATTGTCAACGGAAACGGCCATGTATCCGAGCCCGATGTACTTCCCGAAGCGCTAAACGGCAACGGAAACGGCGAAACGATTTCATCGGATCTGAATGCCGAAGCGGGCTTTCCCCGCATTGCGGATCTGCGACACGATCCGGAGGCTATCCGCCGCCTTTTTGAATCGGGCGAATATCCTTACAAACGCAAGATCAGCCGGGCGCGTTATGAAAAGAAAAAGGCCGAGCTTCAGGTTGAACTCTTGAAGGTCCAGGATTGGGTGAAGGCGACCGGCCAGAAGATCGTCCTCATCTTTGAAGGCCGGGATGCAGCCGGTAAGGGCGGAACGATCAAGCGCTTTACCGAGCACCTCAATCCGCGTGGTGCGCGTGTCGTTGCCCTTGATAAACCGACCGACCAGGAAAAGACGCAATGGTTCTTCCAGCGCTACGCTCAGCATTTGCCGTCGGGCGGTGAGATCGTTCTCTTTGACCGCTCCTGGTATAATCGCGCGGGCGTTGAGCGGGTCATGGGTTTCTGCTCAGCCAATGAATATCTGGAGTTCATGCGCCAGACGCCGGAATTCGAACGCATGCTCGTTCGAAGCGGGGTCCGGCTCTTCAAATACTGGTTCTCGGTTACCCAGGAAGAACAGCATCGCCGCTTCAAGTCGCGGGAGATGGAGCCCCTCAAGAAATGGAAGCTCTCGCCCATCGACCGGCAGTCGCTCGATAAATGGACTGATTATACAGAAGCCAAGGAGGCGATGTTCTTCTATACAGACACCGCTGACGCGCCCTGGACGATCATCAAGTCGAATGACAAAAAGCGCGCGCGTTTGAATTGTATGCGCCACTTCCTCTCGCAGCTTCCCTATCCGGGCAAAAGTATGCGCGCATCGATGCAGCCCGACCCGCTGATTGTCGGTTCAAGCGCTGATGTGATCAATGCAAGCGAGCATATTCTGGGCTCAAGCCTTCATCCCGATCACCGGCA
>JBCDCU010000147.1:0-8519 GCA_039181265.1 Pseudomonadota bacterium
ACCGAACGATGCCAAATGCGTATCGATCCCGAACCCTCCTGCCGCCACTGCCCCGTTCGGGCGTTTTCCGGCAACCGACCAAAGGAACATGAGAATGGCAACGCAAGCTGTTTCCGACCAGACCTTCGAACAGGATGTCATCAAGTCCGATACACCGGTCGTGGTGGATTTTTGGGCCGAATGGTGTGGCCCCTGCAAAATGATCGGCCCATCACTGGAAGAAATCTCCGATGAGATGGGCGAAAAAGTCAAAATCGTCAAACTGAACATCGACGATAACAATGAGACCGCCATCAAATACGGCGTTCGCTCAATCCCGACGCTCATTCTTTTCAAAGACGGCGAACCTGCTTCGATGAAAGTCGGAGCCGCTCCGAAGAGCGATCTTGCCAAGTGGATTTCAGAATCCGCCTGACGCCCAGTCAAATAGTGTATTTTGAAAGAGCCGGGCCAACGCCCGGCTTTCTCGTTTTCGGCGCACCAATCAAGCCACGACGAGCTCTTCTTCCGGTTTGTGAAGGCTTGTGACGAGAAGAACAGCCAATCCATTCGCAAGATAATAGATCAGGTCGAGGCCTGCGAAACCCAATGCGAATGGCGCTATAACGAAGACAATTCCGACAAGGCGATCAACCGCAAGATGGACGCCATAGGGCAGCACCTTGAAGATCCCAAGGTGATGGTCAGTCAGGATGGTAAGAATAAAGGCCGCAACACCAGTCGCGACTGATAACCAGAGCGCGACCGGGTTCGAACTGCCGAGCCCAAGCAGGAACGGCATCGCCATCAAGCTGAAAGCGACGGGATAGTCGAGGTAAGCGTGGATGGTCTTTGAAACGAAACGGATGGTCATGGGAGGTCCTTTCCTGAGGAATCCGCCATTTGCGAACGCCTCGCACATCCGGCGGCTCTATTGCCAACCGGTGACCTCCATTTGGGTATCGTCCAGCTATTTCTCTTTGTCCGCCCGTTCAGGACTCATGCGCGATCGTTCAATTTTCAGCGTATTGCATTTGCATCGCGTCGAAACTGAGCGGGGGTTAATCCGCATTCTTTCTTGAAAGCCTTCGCAAAGGCGGCTTCCGACGCGTAACCAATAGCCGCGGCAACTGCGGCAAGATTGGCGTTTTGGTCCTTGAGCTCATTCTTTGCAAGCTGCATACGCCAGGCGGTCAAATACTGCATGGGTGTGATGTCCAGCTTTTTAACAAAGAGCTGCGCGAAACCCGTGCGGGACAATCCCGCAACGCGTGCCAATCGTTCAACCGTCCAGTGCTCGGCAGGCGCTTTGTGAAAGGCGGAAAGGGCTCGGGCAAGTTGCGGGTCGGCAAATGCGGACAGGCCCGCGGCGTCTGCGCCGCTGGTCTCAAGAAACGTCCGCAATGCCTGAGTAAAGATCACCTCAGACATTTTAAGGGCGATCAGATCACCACCGATTTTTCGACCGCCTGCTTCGTCACCGATCAACCGCAGGCTTGCCTCCATCCATTTTCCAGCTGTCTGTCCATAATCGCGGATGAGAATATGCGGAGGCAGGCGATCGAAAATGATGTGCCTGGATCCTGCGGCAAACGAGAAATGGCCGCAGATCAACTGGGTGTCACGGTCATCGTCTTGACTTCCGTAGACGAGAACACCTGACCCGTCATACCCACTCTTCTCAAGCACCTCATCCAATTCAAGGACCGTTGGAGGCGGCGCCTCGGATGTTAACAGACAATGGCTCGCTCCATGGGGGATGATCACAAGATCGCCCTCGGCGAGATGCAATGACTCACCAGTGGTTGAGACCTTGACCATGCACTCGCCCCGATGCGCCAAATGAAACCGGGCAACATTCTCAAATTCGGGCACTTCCACACCCCAGGCGCCACTGAAAGATGTCCGGAAGTAGAGCGTTCCGCGCAAGGAGAGCCGGGTCAGGATATCGCTAAGGAGGTCGAGCATGGCCGTTTTGTCGCATTATTGGCCGAGGGCGTCTACGAACACGGACGATCGCGCACAAATTTCGAACGCTCGCCCGTTCCTATTCGACCGGTTTTTAGATCGTTCCGACGGTCTTCAGTTTGGCACGCGGATGCACTTCCGCCTGTGACATGATCGCGGTTTGCGGACGGAAACGGTCGACAATGGCCCGAACATGATGGCGAATGCCTGGACTTGCGAGAAGGACCGGAACCTCGCCCATCCGGGCTGCCTCTTCGAAACCGTCGCGGACCGCCGTGACGAATTCCTGTATTTTGCTCGGCGCAATCGCCAATTGTTTATCGTCTCCCTCGCCGACCAGAGCCTCATTGAAAGCAACCTCCCAAGCGGGTGAGAGCGTTACCATGGGCAGATAGCCATTCGGCGACGTGTGCTGCGCAGTGATCTGACGGGCTAGGCGCGAACGAACATGCTCAACAAGTCCAGTGGTCGAATGGATGGCCCCGGCCGCCTCTGCAATCGCTTCCAGAATTCCCGGTAGATCCCGGATCGAGACACGCTCTGCAAGCAATCCTTGCAGAATTCTCTGGATGCCACTCACGGAAATCTGACCCGGCACGATGTCATCAACGAGTTTTGCCTGGTGGTCGGAGAGCTCGCTCAGGAGGTCCTGAACATTGGAGTAGGAGAGCAATTCGGCCACGTTCGCTTTCATCACCTCAGAAAGGTGGGTCGAAATTACGGTCGCAGGATCAACAACCGTATAGCCATAGCTGTCTGCTTCCGTCCGCCGGTCGGTATCAATCCAGGTCGCGGGCAGGCCAAAAGTGGGTTCGGTCGTCGTGTGCCCCGGAATTGCAACCTTTTGACCGCTCGGGTTCATGACCATGAGCTTGTCAGGGTAGACCTCACCATTGCCTGCGAAAACCTCCTTCACTTTGATCGAATAGTGGTTTGGCGGGCTTTGAAGATTGTCGAGAAGACGCACCGACGGCATGACGAAACCAAGATCATTTGCGAGCTGACGGCGCAGCGCCTTGATCTGTTCGGTGAGCCGTTCCGCGCCTTCGCTTTCATTGATCAGTGAGAGGAGACCATATCCGACTTCGATCCTGAGCTCGTCCATTTTGAGGGACTCGCGAATGTCGGGTTCTTTGGGTGCCGCCGCTTCCTGTTCACGAACGGCAACCTCCATCTGTTTGGTCTCTTCCTCTTCGACCTGGCCTTTCTTGAAGCCAAGCCAGGCGAGATAGGCTGAGCCTGCGGCAAGGGCGAGGAAGATAAGGGTCGGCATACCCGGCAGGAACGACATGATCGCCATCACGAAAGCCGACATGCCGAAGGCTTTCGGATAATTTGTAAACTGGGTGACAACCGCCTGATCAGCCGCGCCGCGGACACCGGCTTTCGAGACCAGAAGACCCGCTGCGGTCGAAACGATCAAAGCCGGAATCTGGCTGACCAGACCGTCTCCAATCGTCAGTAGAGTGTATGTGCGGCCCGCCTCCGCAAATGTCAGATCCTGCTGCATCATGCCGATCACGATACCGCCGACGATGTTGATGAAAGTGATCAGGAGGCCCGCGATGGCATCGCCGCGCACAAACTTTGAAGCACCGTCCATGGCGCCGAAGAACGAGCTTTCATCTTCCAGCGTTTTGCGCCGCTCACGCGCTTCCTGTTCTGTAATGAGACCAGCGGACAAATCAGCATCGATTGCCATCTGTTTGCCCGGCATCGCATCGAGGGTGAAGCGTGCCGCAACCTCGGCAATACGGCCGGAACCTTTCGTGATGACGATAAAGTTCACGATCACCAGGATCGCAAAGACGATTAGCCCGATGACGAAATTGCCTCGCGATACAAAATCACCGAAGGCTTCGATAACATTGCCAGCTGCAGCGGGGCCCTCATGCCCGTTTTCAAGGATCAGACGGGTGGATGCGAGGTTGAGGGCCAGCCTCAACATCGTGGCGATCAAAAGAATCGTCGGGAACGACGAAAATTCGAGCGGACTGTGAATGAAGAGCGCGGTCATCAAGACCATGACAGCGAAGATGATTGATACCGCCAAAAAGAAATCGAGCACTATTGGCGGGAGCGGCATGATCAACATCACCAAAATGGTGATGACTCCCAGCGCCATAGCGAGATCGCCTTGTTTCGACATCTCGCCGAAACCGAAAAATGACAGTCCTCCGAGGAATGATCCTCGGCCCGCTTTCGCGCCGACGGGACCCTCTCCGGCCGCTGTTTTCGCCGCTACTTCTGAAACCGCGCTGGTATCTGCCATCCGGTGCTCCGCCACGCATCAGGAACAGGCGGGTAAAGAAAGCCTTACCCGCTAGGCAATTTTTGCCGCAGCTATGGTTAACGGGGCGTTAATTCTTGCCGCAATTAGCTCGTAACATCGCGAAAAAGTGAGGTGCGATGGGCGCTTACCAATTGCGTCACGCACCTGTGAACATTAGTTTGACTCCCGCAACCCTGCACAAGAGAAAGAGGCACGAATGTCTTTGAGATCCCTGCGTTTTGCACTTTGGGCCCTGGTCGCAATCGTTGGCGGCGCAATGGGCGGTGTGCTTTATTCCGGCGGTTTTTCAGGCCCTGAACAAGCAACTCAACAAGAGGCCAGCACGATCGGCGGCACCTTCGATCTGGTCGACCATACGGGAACGGCGATCAATCAGGACGCATTGCTCGGATCGCCAAGCGTGATCTTTTTCGGCTTTACCCATTGCCCAGAGATTTGCCCGACCACCTTGCATGACATGGCGGGCTGGCTTGAGGACCTTGGGCCGGAAGGTGAGGCGATCAAAAGCTATTTCGTGACCGTCGATCCGGAGCGCGACACGCCCGAGATCATGAATGATTATGTGACGGCTTTTTCGGACCGGATTACGGGTATTACCGGTAGCCCGGAGAAAGTAACCGAGATCCTGCAGAACTACCGGGTCTTCGCGCAAAAGGTTCGCCTCGGCGATGGCGATTACACCATGAACCACTCAGCCGCGATCTACCTTCTCGATGAAGAAGCGGACTTTGTCGGTACTATCTCGTTTGGTGAGGACCGTGAGACCGCATTGCAGAAATTGAAGAACCTCGCCAAGCGGAGCCAGACCGGCTAAACTGGCCTGATGCAAGCGATCCAATCACATTTTGAGAGATTGGCTGTTGCCGCAATCGTCATGGGCGTTGCGGCAGCAATGACAGCTGCTGCTTTTGCGTGGAGCGATGCGGGGAGTACTATCTGGACCGAATTGCGCCTTGCGGAAATCGCGGGCTGCTTCGGTTTTTGAACCGCACACCTATCCGGCCATCGCACTTCTGATTTCACCGGGTTGTGGAATGTCGATGCCCTCATCGACATAGAGTTTGAGCTTGTTGCGCAGAGTGCGGATCGAGATGCCGAGGATGTTGGCCGCGTGGGTCCGATTTCCAAGGCAATGATCGAGCGTATCGAGGATAAGATCGCGCTCGACATCCGCAATGGTCCGCCCAACCAGGGTCCGGGTCACTGCCTCAGCCGTCATTGCCGCCTGCCGCGCCACATCATCTGCCGGAACGCCGATAAATCCGTTTCCAAGCCCGGTACCATCCGGCATGATGATCGCATCAGGTCCGATTTCCTGACCGGTCGCGACAAGAACGGCGCGATGAATTGTGTTTTCCAGTTCGCGAACATTTCCCGGCCACGGATTGGCGACAAGCAGCCGCTCCGTTTCGGCTGAAAGTAATCTTTCCGCCATCCCGTTTGCCTCTGCATATTTCTTCGCGAAATGTTTCGAGAGCGCGATAATGTCCTGCGGACGTTCCCGCAAGGAAGGAAGCGCAAGGTTCACCACGTTGAGCCGATAGAGAAGATCTTCGCGGAAGGTCCCCTCCCTTACCGCTTCGCCGAGATTTCGGTTCGACGTTGCAAGGATCCGGATATTGACCGGTACCGGCTTAGAGCCGCCAACACGGTCAATGACGCGCTCCTGGATCGCGCGAAGGAGTTTGGCCTGAAGCCGAACATCCATCTCGCTGATTTCATCAAGGAGGAGTGTGCCACCGTCGGCCTCCTCAAATTTTCCAATCCGACGAGACGCCGCGCCAGTGAATGCGCCTTTCTCGTGCCCGAAAAGCTCTGATTCAAGCAAATTATCGGGAATGGCAGCGCAATTGACGGAAATGAAGTCCCGGTCGGTGCGTTGCGACTTCGAATGCACGTAACGCGCAATGACTTCCTTGCCCGTGCCGCTTTCACCCGTGATGAGCACGGAAGCGTCAGAAGGGGCGATCTGTTCTGCGAGCTTCACGACGTTCTTCATGGCCGGATCGCGGAAGATGAACTCCGAGCTTTCTTCACTTACGGCAGCAATGACCGCCGCAATCAACTCCGGATCAGGTGGAAGCGGGACGTATTCACGGGCACCGGCGCGAATGGCTTCGACAGCGGCGCGGGCATCGGAATCGATTCCGCAGGCAACGATCGGTACATGGATGAGTTCTGATTCCAGCCTCGTTACAAGGTCAGCGATCCGTATAGCCACATCCACAAACAACAGATCCGCTCCGCGGCCCGATCGCAACGTCGCAAGGGCGCTTTCAATGTCATCCGCATGCATGACTTTCGCGCCGCGATCCATCGCAATCTTTGTTGCTGTCGATAATTGGCCATTAAGCGGCCCAATGATCAGAAGTCTCATCTTTTTTGCCCTAATCCTGTCTGACTAGTTCGGTCATTGTTATTCCGAGTTGGTTATCGACGAGGACGACCTCTCCGCGTGCGATCAGCCGGTTGTTGACGAAGATGTCGATGCTTTCACCAACCTTCCGGTCGAGTTCGATAATCGCGCCGCTGTCGAGCTTCATGAGATCGGCAACCTTCATGCGCGAGCGCCCCAAGACAGCAGATACCTTGACGGGGACGTCAAACACCGCCTGAAGGTCCGCAGGGTCCTTGTCTTCGACGATACCGTCATCCGACTCACGCTCCGGCGCTTCGAGGACCGTAAAGTCGAGGTCAGCATCATCAGCCGCATCTGTCTCGTTTTCCTGGCTCATGCCGCATCTCCGTTCCGATCAAGGGGTGTATCGTCAACCGTGGTTGGATCGCCTGACGGCTTGTCTTCAGTTTCCAAGGCGAGCGCTTCAGAAAGATCCTCTTCGTCGGCTGTATCCAGATCACGTTCTGCAAGCCCACCGTCCAGCCGGGCGAAATACGCTTTGAAATGTTTCAGAATTTTCGCTTCCGCATGTTCGCGGTCGCGGACAATTCCGCCGTCGGCCCATTCGATCCGGCAGTCGCCCGGTTTGAAATCAGGTTCACCGAGCACGATGAAGCGCCCTTCGAACCCGTGTTCGCGAGTGAGCTTGCCGATCGTTTCGGTTATGGCGCCTGCATCTTTTTCATTAAGACGCACCACCAGATGAGGCGTTTTGCGCAACGGTCCGAGGCACTCGGCGACAAGAGCTTCGATATCATCCAGCGGAAAGCGCTTGAGCGCTTCTCCAGCAAGCTTTCTGCCGATTGCGACGGCGAGGTCGGCGGCTTCCGCTTCCAGGGCTGAGCGATCCTGATCGATGGCCGCCAGACTTTTTTCCGCTGCGGCAGCGACCCGCTGGGTTTCCTGGAGAAGGCGACGTTCATCGCTTGCGGTTGCTTCCGCAATGCCCTTCTGACGTCCCCGAGTTTCCGCCTGGAGCAGTGCAGCCTCGTGATCGGAAAGGGGAATTGTCGGGATTTTCTCCGCCTCGATTTCCGCTTGTGATTTAACAGGTTTGGGCGCTGCGAAATTCACATCAAACGTGAAGGGCAACGCGTCGCCGTCTTTCAGTTTTTGCGCCTTCATCAGTAGATCATCTCTTCGTCGTTATCGCCCTTTTGGACGATGATTTCACCCTTTTCGGCAAGATCTTTCGCAGCATTGACGAGCTTGTTTTGAGCTTCATCAACATCGCTCAACCGCATTGGTCCAAGCGCCTCCATGTCGTCCTGCAGGAGCTTGGCAGCGCGTTGCGACATGTTTGAGAAAAAGAATTCGCGCAAGCCTTCACTGGCACCCTTGAGCGACTTGGCAAGATCATCCTTTTCAACTTCGCGCAAGAGAACCTGAACGGAGGAATTATCGAGCCTGCCGAGATCGTCAAATGTAAACATGAGCTGCTTAATGCGCTCGGCGGAATCCCGGTTTTCTTCCTCAAGCGCGGTCAGGAAACGCGCTTCTGTCTGACGGTCGAAATTGTTGAAAATTGAGGCCATTAATTCGTGCGGATCGCTCTTCGTCGACCGCGAGAGGTTCGACATGAATTCGAGCCGCAACGTGCTCTCGACCTTTTCAAGAACTTCCTTTTGTACAGATTCCATCGCGAGCATGCGGCTCACAACTTCCAAGGCGAGTTCATCGGGCAAGAGCGACAAGACTTGCGCTGAGTGCTCGGTGGCGATCTTTGAAAGGACGACTGCAACCGTTTGCGGATATTCGTTTTTGAGGTAGCTCGCGAGGACGTTCGCTTGCACATTTGAGAGTTTCTCCCACATGTTGCGGCCGGCCGGTCCCCGGATTTCCTCCATGATGAGTTCGACCTGATCAGCCGACAGGAAGGAA
>JBCDCU010000148.1:0-8495 GCA_039181265.1 Pseudomonadota bacterium
CTTCAACTCCTGATATAGGCACTCCAGCTTGCATCATCGGGAAACTCGGATGGCGCGCGGATACCGCTCTTGAGTTTGTTACGCTCCGATAATTCTTCTTCGGACATGGAATTGTCCACCAGTCCAAGTTCCTGGAAAAGCCCGAGCGAATAGCCGGGCACCCATCGTCTGTAATCGTACCAGGGCACGGACTCGAAGACTTCCGGCGCAAGCTTGATCAATGTCGTCATGCAGCTTTCGGTCAGCGTTGAATAGAATTCAGGCGCCCGTTTGACGTCACTTGCAAAGTCCAGGATGCGGCGGAAATAGATCCTCAATTGGTCCGGCGGCGCTTTCAGGGGAAAGAGCTTCATTTCAAAAGGCTCGGCCCGCGCAAGCCGCTTCCAGAGGAGATCGCGTTCGGTTCCAATCACCGGATAGATTTGATCGTGCCGGAAGAACCCGGCCAAAGCGTCGAAACTTTCCCAGCTTGTTCGGCGCGCTTCCATGGAAACGGCAATGTGGCGGCCATCATCAAACCGGAAGGACAACAAGACATGTTCGGTCGCTTTCGAGGTTCCGAAAGGTTGCAGGATAACTTCTGAAGAGACGAGCTTGTCGAGATCGAATTCGGCGGTCGTCCATCGCGGCGTTGACGCCTTTCCCGCAGAATGGAGCGCGTCGCGAAAATTGGCGATCGTTGCGATATCTCCGTTGATCTCCGGGCTCACTTTCCCCTGATGGAGCGGCACCCAGGCCTGCTCGACGGGTGTTTTCGCCTGATAGGCCGTTCCAAGAAGGACTAAGATCAGAAGGCACAGGCCACGGCGCATGATCCGGTTCCAAAGCGGCGCGAACCAAGCCCCGAGCAACAGAATTGCAAAGGCTATACTGCCATAGGTCCGCACCCAGTCCGGCCAGCCAAGCCAATAATGAATTGCGAACGCGAAAAACAGCGTAGTCAGCAGGAAGAGCGCGGTGAATACGAGCCGGAAGACCGCAGCCGACCAACGCACAACGCCAGTCAAGAAGGATGGTTCGGAACGGGTCTCCAACGCAAAGGCCTCACGTGGTCAGCTTTGAAGGGCGGCCGAACAGCAAACCAACATGCAGAGCTAATGAATTTCGATTGATCATGGAGAGACAGCTTCTGCTCAACGCTTAAATGAAGAGAAGTATAACGGAGCCGACATTAACCGGTTCAGGAACAGGAGCCAAGTGATCCCCCTCCCCGGATCCCATCCGTGAAAGGGCGATTACTCCTCCGGGCCGATCATCAGGTCCGGTCTGACCCGCTCATCGAATTCCTCTTCGCTCACATAGCCAAGACGGAGCGCCTCTTCGCGCAGAGTCGTTCCATTCTTGTGAGCGGCTTTCGCAATTTCCGCCGCGCGGTCGTAACCGATTGAGGGTGCAAGGGCCGTCACCAGCATCAAGGAGCGTTTTTTGAGCGCGGCGATGTTATCGAGGTTCGCCTGAATGCCCGTCACACAGCGGTCGGTAAAACTTGCGCTTGCATCTGTAAGAAGCCTGATCGACTGCAACACGCAGTAGGCGATCACCGGCTTGAACACATTAAGCTCGAAATGCCCCTGGCTTCCGGCAAAGGAAACCGTCGCGTGATTGCCGTGCACTTTCGCACAGACCATTGTGAGCGCTTCGCACTGGGTCGGATTGACCTTGCCGGGCATGATCGACGAACCTGGTTCGTTTTCCGGCAATGACAGTTCGCCAAGCCCCGAGCGTGGGCCGGATCCAAGAAAGCGGATATCATTGGCGATCTTGAACAAGGACATGGCAAGCGTATTGAGCGCGCCATGGGCGTGGACGAGGGCGTCATGGGCTGCAAGTGCTTCGAATTTGTTCGGTGCAGTCAAAAAGGGAAGATAGGTGATCCGTGACACCTCATCGGCGAATTCGTCGCCAAACCCCTTTTTGGTGTTAAGCCCGGTTCCAACCGCGGTACCGCCCTGCGCAAGTTCGTAAAGACCGTCAAGGGATGCTCGCACGCGCTTGATTCCGGCCTCTACCTGCGCCGCATAGCCACCAAATTCCTGACCCAATGTAAGGGGCGTGGCATCCTGTGTGTGCGTGCGTCCGACTTTGACAATAGACCGCCAGTGATCCGCCTTTATTAGGAGCGCAGCGTGGAGGCGCTCAAGGGCGGGTATAAGGCGATGAGTGATCTCTTCAACGGCTGCAATGTGCATCGCCGTTGGAAACGTATCGTTCGACGACTGGCTCATATTGCAATGATCGTTTGGGTGGACCGGCGTTTTCGAACCAATCTCCCCGCCGAGTATTTCGATCGCCCGGTTCGCGATCACTTCGTTGGCATTCATATTCGACTGGGTGCCGGATCCTGTCTGCCAGACGACAAGTGGGAAATGATCATCAAGTTCACCGTTTGCCACCTCTCCAGCGGCCTGGTCGATAGCTTGTGCCAGTGTTGCGGAAAGCTTCCCTTGTCTTGCGTTCACCCTCGCGGCCGCTTGTTTGACGATCCCAAGCGCACGGATGAGCGGAACCGGCATCGTTTCCTCGCCGATCGGAAAGTTGATGAGTGAGCGGGCTGTCTGCGCCCCGTAATATTTGTTTCCTGGAACACCGAGTTCGCCAAAACCATCGCGTTCCGTCCTGATCATTTCATTGATTGTCATCTCATTCCTGCCCGGATCGCGTTTGCGATCCTCATTGTTTGATCTTTGGCGGTGGTTTCCTAATGGAGCCCGCTCACCGCTTCGGTCGCTCTTTCAGGCCGGTATAGAACCGGACGCGGACCGGTAAAGATCAAATGGTTGCCGCTCGCATCGCGAAGAGAAAATTGCAGCGGGCGGTATCGTTGGTTATGCAGATTTGTAAGCGTTGGCACCTTGCGGTCGAGAAACTCCGCATGCAGGTCCCGTATCCTGTGGCTAGTTAACAAGGCCGTCAGAACCCCCGATTGACGAATATTGTCAATCCGATCGATCTGCAGCGTCATGCCGTCGCGTTGAGCCGTCAGGCCCGTTTCGTTGCACACAACATGGAACCCAAGCTTATTGCAATAAAACCATGCTGCCATCCCGATCTCTTCAGCAAAGACAACGGGTATAGCGATTTGTTTCATCACGGCCGATCCGATCCACTGCGATGGATCACGATGTCAAAAGACCATCGGCTTCGACCTTGGCCCAGATTTCTTCCCAGACCTTCTTCGCTTTGCCGCGTTGGCGGGCGGCCTTGGCCGCTTCAAGATTGTCGGTCATACCCTCACCTTTTACAATGATAAGGCCGACCATCCCGAGTCCGACATGCGGTTGGCATTGGTAGCCGTAAACTCCGGGCTTCGCGAAGGTTACGGCAATTTCCTGGTTGATCTTCCCCTTCCATGGCTCGGTCCCTTCAGGGATCATGCCCTTGGTTGAAACGCTGTTGTGGCCTTTCTGCGTTGGAAGGAAACGAACGCTATCACCCGCTTCGATCACCTGAATCAACGGATCGAACACATTGCGCAATTTATCATTGTCCGGATGTTTTGTGTACATGTGCACTTCATGGGCGGTGGCAGCCTGAACCGAGAAGTTCGATGCTCCAAGCGCGGCCATTCCGATTATCACCGTGCGTCTGTTGATTTGAATTGTCATAGGAAGCTCCTCCTCAATCGGGCATTTGCATTTCAGTGTTGATGCTTTGTCGTCCTGTTTTTCGTCCGGCAAAGATAGATCGTAATCTTGACTATTTTACTCAACTTAAAATATATTATGATTAAATTAGTCAAGTTTTAATTCAGCGAACGAGGGCAAGATGGAAAGAAGCATGTTTTTTCCGGGCATTTTTCTGACCGCGGGATTTCTGCTGATCTCCTTGCCAGCTCAAGGAATCAGCCCCTCGCAGACACAAAAACCACACGCTGGTGAAACGGTGAATACGAGTTCGCCATGCGCTGATGACCGTATGGGTCAAATGAAGAGCAAAGCGAATTCCGGTGATCCATCGGCCCAATTCCATCTCGGGCTTCTTTATCTCAACGGGATATGTGCGGAGCCTGATATTGATGAAGGGATAGGCCTTCTTGAAAAGGCTGCCCACGGAAATTATGCCAACGCAGCCACAATGCTTGGGAACCTTTACCTTGACGGTTCGGTGGTGGAGGAAGATCTCGACAAAGCGCGCGATCTCTTCCTGATTGCTGCGCAGCAGGGCGAGATTGAAGCGCAACACAAAGTGGGTCTTCTCTTTCTGAAATACCCGAAATCGGAAAAAAGCCGCGATACCGGTCTTGATTGGCTGGGCAAAGCGGTCGCGCAAAAGGATGCTTTTTCTGCCGTGATCCTCGGCCTCATTCACAAACGCGGCCTTTACGGCGTGGTCAAAGACAATTGCCTTGCCCGCGAATGGTTCGATATTGCCCTTGATATTGGTGTTCCCAATCGCGAAAGCCGCCATCATGTCGTTTCCTTGAGACAAAGCACCATTTGTTGACAAGATCGGAACCGCATCAGCGCTCCCGACCTTGCCTATCCTCGTCAACCGCCGATTTTTACCGAAGCCGTCAGCGATGCCGAGAACCCTTCACTCGCATTCACGTCCAGATAGCGTGTGTATTGCTGGTCGGTGATATTGTTTAAAACCACATTGAACCGGACCCGTTCATTGGGCTCGTAGCTTGCGAAGAGGTCGATCAATGTGAAAGCATCTCCCGGAAGCCCGGCGAGCGTATTCGGGCTGCCATCCGAGGCCAGTAGAGGAATACGATCCTGCTGCTGCACATGAGTAACCCGGCCACCGAGCATCAGAGCATCATCGAAATAGCGCGCACCCATTGTCGCGGAGAATTTGTCCGGCCTGATACTCTCAAGGGGTTGATCGAGGATCGTGTCATCTCCCCTAATCCGGCTATAGGCAAGAGTGGAAAAATACCGCCCGATCTCAAAGCTCGCCTCGACCTCAATACCCCTGATCTCAGCCTCGGCAATGTTCACAAACTGAAACTCGCCGCAGCCGCTGGGCGGAAGGAAGGTCGGGATCGGAGGACCAAACGGTGGGAATTGCGGAATGGTCGGCAACACAAAGCACGTGAACGGATCGGTCCCACGCACATCGCCCTCGATGAAATTTTCCACCGTATTGTTGAAGTACGTAACCTTCGCCCGGAAGCGGTCATCGTCGGATAAAATGTTGTCATACTTGATGTTTGCGCCAAATTCGAAATTGCTCGCCGTCTCGGGTTCAAGGTCGAAATTCGGCAGGAAAACGAACGGGAATGCCGGATCGTGAAGTCCGTTATTAAAGACTTCCGTCACAGCCGGAGCGCGGAAGCCCTCTGCATAGGTGCCGAAGACCTGGAACCCTTTGAACGGCGTGATGCCGACCGTGATTTTCGGCGAAACTTCGCTGCCTGTCAGTTCCGTTTCACCGGCATCGAGATCGAAGGTGTCGAAGCGGACCGCGCCGATGACCTCCAACCAAGTTGAATAGGTGAATTCGTTCTGAATAAAGCCGCCTAGAACTGCGCGGCGGCCGGATGGTGTGAACTCGTCACCCGTGCCGAGCGGATCGTTCGTGTCGACCAGATCGCGAAACGCATCAATGCCAACCGTGAATTGATGCGACAGAGGTCCGGTATCGAAGTCCGATGTATTGAAAATGTCGAAACCGAGTGTTTGAACATTGAAGGATCTGAGATTACCCGCTGGCGTCGACGGGCTATCCTCTAGCTGCAATTGCTCGGTATCTGTCTCGGTGAAATAGAAATTGGTCTTCAAATTGATAAGCGGCGTATCACGACTGTCGAAGTCGTATTTCCCGACAAGGTTGGTCGAGCGCGTGCGCGTTTCGCGTAGAAGGCCCGCCGCAAAATCCGTATCGCCGGTCTCGTACTCGCCGTCCTGATATCCGGCAATCGTCGTGATCTGATGCCCCGGCGCCGGGCGGAACCGTCCTTTGAAAAGCCCGTTTAGGAGGCGCTCTCCGGTATCTTCCAGTTCGCGTCCGAAGCCGTCGGAGAAATCGTCGTCCCTGCGGAAAACAAAGTTACCGAGAAGATCCACATTCTCATCGGGTTTGGCGGCGACAAGTGTGCTTGTCAGGACCCCGATGTCATTCGTGTCGTAGCTCACCTTCTGCTTGGCGCCTAAGGTTTCGTCCGCTTCAAGAACATCGTCGGCATCGACGAGCTCGAAATTGACGACGCCGCCAATCGCACCAGATCCGAATATCGTCGAGACCGGACCGCGTGTGATGTCGACTTTCTTGATGAGTTCCGGATCAAGATAAAAAATTCCATCTGCGCCATGACCGGATCGTTGAAAGTCCTGGCGCGCGCCTTCGATCAGAACGTTGACACGGCCAAAATCCTGCAATCCGCGAATATTGATCGCGGTTCCAGGATCATTTCCGTCCGACTGGGTTTCGACCCCGGGCGTGCCGAGGAAAATTTCCGAAACATCGTCCGGCTGGAACCGTTCGAGATAATCCTTGCTCACAACACTGGAGCCGGAAAGCGCATCGATGACCAGCGTTTCCGTCTTGGTTGAAGTGATTGTTACCTGATCGAGAAGAAACCCGTCATCCGCAAATGCGAATGTTGAAGAAAGAATGGTCGTGCACAAAAGAGATGCAACGCCCGCCCGACAGCAATGCCCCATGCTAGCCCCCGCGTTTTCAGTCAGCGATTTATTGAAGTGGCTGGCTGGCTATCAATGGTCACGCGGGTCGTCCCTGACCCTGCGGATAAGGCTGGCTAGCTTGTGCGGTTTATGACCCGCTTGACGACTGTAATTAAATATGACTTAGACAGTCAAGTTTTAAAATTTATTCGGGATAAAGGCATGTGCCCGGTCATTCGTCGCGGTGATGTCCTGGATTTCAGAATGAAGGAAACGAGGCACTTATTCTCGTAAACGGTTCTAACGGAGATCTATATCGACATGCGGCGTATCCCTTTTTCTTCGAACACCCTGCTTAGGTTCATCGTCACCGTCCTTGCGTTTGCGCTTGCATTCGCCTTTGCGACGTTGCCACGGATTAACGCCGCAGAGAGCGGAGACAGCCTCCATACGAGCGCGCCTGATTCCGGCAAAGGATCAGGGCAGCGCATCGTCTCGATTGGCGGTTCGGTCACCGAAATTCTTTATGCCCTTGGCTATGAGGATTTTATCGTCGGGGTCGATTCAACCAGTGTGTTTCCGCCTGAAGCGCTCAAAGACAAGCCCAATGTCGGCTATATGAGGCGCTTGTCCGCTGAAGGTATTCTCGCCCTCAATCCGACAAAAATCCTCGCCATTGAAGGTGCCGGGCCGCCCGACGTCCTCGACGTCCTGCAAAAATCCTCGGTACCCGTCATCACCGTGCCGAACGATACCAGTGCCGGCGGCGTCGTTGAAAAAGTCCGGTTTCTTGCCGGAGAAATCGGGGCGGAAGAACAGGCCAACACACTCGCAGCACAATTAGAGCGGGATTTTCAAAGCCTTGCCGATGCCACCGGGGAAATCGCCGACAAAAGGCCGGTTCTGTTCGCCCTTAATCTCAGGGACGGTCAGGTGATGGCATCCGGTTCCGATACTGCGGCAAGCGGTATCATCGGCCTCGCCGGTGCGAAAAACGCGGTCACTGGCTTTAATGGATACAAGCCGCTCTCGCAGGAGGCGGTCATCCGGGCCGCGCCTGAAGCGGTCCTCGTCATGCAGCGCCGTGGGCATGATATCGAGGCGGAGGATCTTTTCTCTACACCCGCTTTCATCGCAACACCGGCTGCCGCCGAACAAACGCTCTTCAAGCTCGACGGCGCGTATATGCTCGGCTTTGGACCGCGTACGCCGCGCGCTGCCCGCGATCTCGGCAAACTGCTTTATCCCGACGTGGACTGGCCGGAACTTGAGAGTGATGGTGATCGATAGCAGCCTTTCCATCGCGCTATGACCGAAGCGCCCTCTCCCGGCATAAAGACCAGACCACTTACCCGGGTGGCAAAGCGCTCCTCCGGCGATCGGACTTCGCTCGGCAGGGCAACGGTTATCGGATCGACCCTTGTGATGCTTGCCGCTTTCGCCCTTGCGCTCAAGGTTGGTCCGATCCCGATTGATCTTTTATCTGCGCTTTCGCGTTTTGGTTCGACACCGGACGATCCGGCCGCAATACGCGAGCAGATCGTACTTTATGATATCAGGCTGCCGCGAGCCGTCCTCGCCGTTCTTGTCGGCGGCGGGCTTGCCCTCTCCGGCGCCTTGATGCAGGGCCTCTTCCGCAACCCTCTCGCAGAACCCGGCATCGTCGGGGTGTCGTCGGGGGCGGCCTTCGCGGCCATCTTCGTGATCGTGCTCGGTGGCAGTCTCGCGCCCGGCTATGTGGCCGCTTTTGGAGGTTTTGCCATCCCCGTTGCCGCCTTTTTCGGGAGTCTTATTACCCTCTTCGTTCTTTATGGAATTTCCACACGATCAGGCCAGACTTCGGTCGCAACCATGCTCCTTGCGGGTATTGCGATTACCGCGCTTGCCAATGCCGCGACCGGAATATTCGTGTTTATCTCGACCGAC
>JBCDCU010000149.1:0-8480 GCA_039181265.1 Pseudomonadota bacterium
ACATCGGGGTTGCGAGCACCGTACCGGCAGCAGCACCAGTCTTCAATACGGTACGACGGCTCACAGTCGAGCGTTTATCACTCATATGGATCCTCCCATTGTGCGGCCCTCATCATGAGGGTCAGCGATAACATTCAAGACGCAAACCCAGTGGAATTATTGACAAACGTCAATACAGCGCCTGATGAACAGGACTTTTTTACCTGCCAATCAAGCGCGAAAACAATACGACTTTGTATCGATAGAACGGCGGAAAAAGTATTTTTCTTTTAAATCAAATATTTAGAATTGCACGCCTCATCAAAAAGAAGCAGGTACTTTCCCTTAGAGCCTATCCGTTCGTTGTATACGTAACGAATAACGGTAAGACGAAAGGGCGACGATCCAAGAATAAACCGCGACAGTTTGTAATTCTGCCGTAAACACCCCTACGAATGCTGCAGTGCAACATGTATTTTATCATGCAATTCTGCGGATTTACGCAAACGTCGAACCACCATAATGTGCACCGCAACAGGAGAAAAAAGGGGGAGCCGATATGACACAGACACAATTGCTCTATGCGCTGATTGCCGCGTCTGCGGGGATCGCAGTCCCCGTTCTGGCCTCGATCAACGCGGCTTACGGCCAGGCAATCGGCAATGTTCACTATGCGTCTTTGACTCTGGTGTTCGTCTCAACGTTGACGGTGCTCGCAGTCATTGTGGTCAGCGGCACACCGATGCCATCGGCGGCAGACCTGAAACAGGTCGCCTGGTGGCATCTCACGGCAGGATGTTTCATCGCCTATTACGTGTTGACGATCACCTTCGTCGCGCCACGCTTCGGCGTCGGCAATGCGATCATCTTCGTGGTCGTGGCGCAGATCCTGACCGCGATCACCATCGATCATTTCGGCCTCTTGGGCGCGGCCGTTCAAGAGATCGACTGGAAACGCGCATTGGGCGTTGTGTTCCTGATCGCGGGAGTGGCCCTGGCGAAGTCGTAATCCGGTCAGCCATTTCAATCAGTAGAAGATGTGACTCACATCCCTACGAGTAACAAATCCGCCTTTGTCTTTTGAGGATTCTTTAAAACCCTTAAGGCCGCGTTTTTGTGCGCTCCTAATAAAAACCTCATTGGCAAAATGGGTCCGCTCAATGCCACCTTCGTAGAGCTGCCACAACGGAAACTGCTGGAGGAACTCTTGTATGTCGGTTCGCTCGATGATCGATCGAAGGAAATGGTACTCGTCCGCAATCCCCGAACCATCTGTTCTCAAATCCCAGATGTCGCCCATGGCTTCCGTAAGAGGTTCAGGATGGCGCGGAAGCTGAATGAAGCGACCGCACACGAATCGAAAGAAAGCCGGTTCCTCATAGGGTTCCCGCGTATTGCGCTTGTACACGGTGAATGGAATGAACTGATGGACACCGGGATCGACTTCTTCGATGAAAGACTTGCATCTATCTGTGACGGTTACAGCAGATTCTGATGTCCAGAAGTCCGGAAAGCGCTCAATCTTTGGATCCTTGCCACCGGCACTGGACAACAATTCATGGGGTGTATTTACTTTTTCAGAATCGATTGGATCATCTAGGCGATAAACTTTCACACCGGAAATCTGATCGCGTTCTCTAACAAATTTAGCATTGCTTCGATTTTCAAAAAAAATCGATCTTATGTATTTATTGTCTCTGCAATGAAGATGAAAACCGAAGCGGTGGACATCGTTAGTTTCTATCCGATAGAGCATTGCACAACCCTCAATTCATCCGAGAAGGCCGCACCCGCAGAACGACCATCGGTCCGTCCGCACCTTCCTCACCTTGAAGGAACCCATCGAGCGCAACAGCGGCGGCATCTTCAACAAGGCCGATGATTATCGGCGAAATCGTCGATCCCGTTCAATAAAAAACACTATGCCTATCCGGCAAGCACCCTGCACCACGCACCGGATGTGATGCCCGGCGGTTCAATGAACCAGCCAAGCGCTTTCGCCTGACCGCTTGCACCGTCGCGCGTCGTCACGAAACTCCAGGTTTCGTTCTTCGGGTAGTGGTTATAGGAAATGTCGTCCCCGACTTCGATCGTTCCAAGGATACGTGAATTGGTCGATGGCCGGGCGCGCAAAGCGAGCTGCTGGGGTCCGTTGTAGCCGATACAGGCCGATCCTGCGATATCGCGGCGTGGCCATTCTTCAAGCTGCCAACGCAAACGAAGAAGCGGAATGACTTCCTGAAGATCGAAGCTTGTAAAATTCGGCCGCCCGCAACCGTTTGCCCGCTCCTCCCGGCGGATTTCACCCACCTGACGTTCGGCCTCGCCGCTCAGTTGAACATTTTGCGATATGCAATCGGAATTGTCGAAAACGGTTTTTCCAAGGGAAGAATTGAAGCAGTACCCCGCGCGGTCAAAGATTGCGTTGCGATCGAACCAGAGTTCCAAGCAATAGGGATCTGCCCGCGCCGTTTGCATGAGAGCAAGAAGACCGAGGGAGAGACCAAACACCAATCCAAGGCTACGCGATACAATTCGTGGCATGATAAAATCCCCCGATAACGGTCAGAGACTTCACCCTTTTATAAATCACCACCCTTTGGAAACCTTCGTAAAGTTACTGATCACAAAACTATTCATTGAAAGCGCCGCAAAAATCGATCAAGTATCGACCTGCCTATCGCTGTCACGCGCGGGAGAGATCGGCTTTGCCGGCGCCGAAGGAGCAACGCCCCGGAAACTCTCAGGCACAAGGACCGCGCATCGACATGGCATCTGGAGAGTGGCGAATTTCATTCGCCCACCGAAGGAGTAAGCGGTTCGCGATGTGCGGGTTGTTATGACGCCATCGAAAACACCGTCAGTCTCTCAGGTTCCAAGACAGAGGGGGTTCGTCGGCCGCAAGGCCTTGGCAAACCTGCTCATGACAGGAAAGGAACCGGGATCATGCGCAAAATAGCTGTTATCGGCGCCGGAATAACCGGCATCACCACTGCATATTCTCTCCTGAATCGCGGCTTTGACGTGACCATTTTCGACCGCAACCGCTATGCGGCGATGGAGACCTCCTATGCCAATGGCGGCCAGTTGTCCGCATCCAATGCGGAAGTCTGGACACAATGGTCAACGATCTTCAAGGGTATCAAATGGATGTTCGAACCGGGTGCGCCGCTGCTCGTGAACCCGCGACCGAGCTGGCACAAATATTCATGGATGGCGGAATTCATGTCCAACATCCCGAACTACCGGAAAAACACGGTCGAAACTGTACGCCTCGCAATCGCCGCACGCGAGCATCTGAAAAGTCATGCCGAAAAAGAAGGCTTTACCTTTGACTGCGAAGAGCGTGGCATCCTTCACATCTACACCAATGAAGCGGATTTTGCCGCAGCAAAGAAGGTGAACGGCCTTCTCGCCGAGGGTGGTCTGGAACGCCGCGAAGTAACGCCGGATGAAATCCGCACGATCGAGCCTGCCGTCTCCGGCCCGCTTCACGCCGGCTATTACACGAAAAGCGATTTTACCGGTGACATCCACCTTTACGCCCGCGGTTTGTCAGAGGCCTGTAAACGCCGTGGAGCGGTCTTTCACTACCACGGCGATATTGTCGATATCCGGACAGAACGGTTTGGCCTGACGCTTGCCTGGCGCGACAATGACGGCGAAACAACCTACGAAGGGTTCGACGGCGTCGTCGTCTGTGCTGGTGTCGGCAGCCGCGAGATTGCCGAGAAGCTCGGAGACCGCGTCAACATTTACCCGGTCAAAGGCTATTCGATCACGGTCAGCCTTGACGATGAACAAAGCCAGAAGGCTGCTCCCTGGGTCTCGCTTCTAGATGACAAAGCGAAACTTGTCTTATCGCGGCTTGGCGTTGACCGGCTCAGGATTGCCGGCACGGCGGAGTTTAACGGCTATAACCTCGATATTCGCGATGATCGCATCAAACCACTCATTCGCTGGTGCGAGCGTTTCTTCCCGGATGTCTCGACGGAATATGCAATCCCCTGGGCAGGATTGCGCCCGATGATGCCGAGCATGATGCCGAAAGTCGGTCGGGGCAAACGCCCGGGAATCTTTTACAATACCGGCCACGGGCACCTTGGTTGGACGCTTTCGGCGGCGACTGCTGAAATCGTTGCAGAAGATGTTTTACAGGCCGCGCGGTCTAACGATCCGGCAATGGCGGTTGCGGCAGCCACTTGATTGGGCAATGGTGGCGGCGACACGGAGGATCGGAGATGGATACCGGTTTGATTGCAATCGTCGGCTTTTATGCCAGCATCAACGCAATCTTGCTTTTATGGTTGGCTTTCCGGGTCATCTCCGTGCGCCGCTCCGAACGGATTTCCTTGAATTACGGCGAGAACGCTCATCTTGAGCGGCTCCAGCGCGGACATGCCAATGCCGCCGAGACTATGCCGATCTTTCTCATTATGATGGGGATTGCCGCTCTCATCGGAACCCCGGCGCTGGTGCTCCATGGGCTCGGTCTGCTCTTTACCGTCGGTCGCATCACACATGCGGTCTTCTTCGTCAGTCGCAAATCAACGCTGAAACCGAGGGTCTGGGGCATGCAGATGACGGTAGCGGCCATCGGCCTTCTGGCCGTGGGCCTTATCGCTCACAGCGTGTTCCTGCTCATTCGTTGACGCTCAGGCTGGCGGTCTAAGCATCAAGCGCTATCTACGCTTCAGTATTGCGGTCTGACAGGCGGTTATACCGCACTGCAAAAGCAATGCTTGTTGCCACTTCTTGTCCATGCTAAGGCGAGCGCGACTGCCGCAGAAGAGACGGTAGATCTCCCTGTTTCCCAAAGGCTATCTGAATGTCCCTGCGCAATATTGCCATTATCGCGCACGTCGATCACGGCAAGACCACTCTGATCGATGTGCTTTTGAAGCAATCCGGCGTTTATCGCGATAACCAGCGTATCGAAGAACGTGCGATGGATTCGAACGATCTCGAGCGCGAACGCGGGATCACGATCCTTGCAAAGGTAACCTCGATCGACTGGAAGGGCACACGGATCAACATTGTCGATACGCCGGGACACGCGGATTTTGGCGGCGAAGTCGAACGAATCCTTCACATGGTGGATGGCGTCATCCTCCTCGTCGATGCTGCCGAGGGGCCAATGCCGCAAACCAAATTCGTGCTTGGCAAGGCGCTCAAGCTGGGCCTAAGACCGATTGTGGCGATTAACAAGATCGACAAACCGGATGGACGTCCAGACGCCGTTCTGGACGAAGTGTTCGATCTTTTCGTCAATCTCGACGCGAACGAAGATCAGCTCGACTTCCACACCCTCTACGGGTCAGCGAAGCAGGGCTGGATGGCGGAAGCCCCCGACGGTCCGCAAGATAGCGTTGGACCACTGCTTGATCTTGTCGTCAGCCACGTTCCTGAACCCGCCGTGGAAGAAGGCGGCTTCAAAATGCTTGCGACAACGATTGAAGCGAACAACTTTCTCGGACGCATTCTAACCGGCCGCATCGTAAGCGGTTCGATCAAACCCAACCAATCGATCAAAGCGCTTGGCCGCGACGGATCGGTTGTGGAGACCGGGCGCATTACCCAAGTGCTTGCCTTCCGGGGTTTGGAACGCCAGCCGATCGAAGAAGGAGTGGCCGGAGACATCGTTTCTCTCGCGGGTCTGTCGAAGGCGACCGTTGCCGATACGTTGTGCGACCCTTCAATTGACACCCCGCTCGAAGCGCAACCGATCGACCCTCCGACCCTTTCCATGACATTTCGCATCAACGACGGGCCACTCGCCGGGAAAGAAGGCGACAAGGTGCAAAGCCGCGTGATCCGCGAACGCCTCCTGAAAGAAGCGGAAGGCAATGTTGCAATCCGCGTAACACCGGGCACCGACAACGATTCTTTCGAGGTCGCGGGACGGGGCGAACTTCTCCTTGCAATCCTGATCGAGACCATGCGCCGTGAAGGCTTCGAACTCACCGTTGGCCGTCCGCGCGTGCTGATGGATCGCAATGAAAACGGGCAGGTGCTGGAACCCATTGAAGAAGTGATCATCGACGTCGATGACGAATTCTCCGGCGCTGTCGTCCAGAAACTGCAGGAACGCCGCGCCGATCTCGTTGAGATGAAACCCTCAGGAAATGGCCGCACACGGCTCTTATTCCACGCTCCAACGCGGGGCCTCATCGGATATCAGCCCGAACTCCTGTCGGATACACGCGGAACCGCGATCTTCAACCGGGTGTTTCATTCCTTTGCCCCGTACAAGGGTGATATCGCGACCCGGAAAACCGGTGTTTTGATCTCAAACGGTCAAGGTGATTCGGTTGCATACGCTCTATTTCACCTTGAAGACCGTGGTCCAATGATCATTGGCGCAGGTGTCCCGGTCTATGAAGGCATGATCATCGGAGAGCATACGCGCGGCAATGACCTGGAGGTCAATGTCCTTAAGGGAAAACAACTGACCAATGTGCGCTCGTCCGGGAAGGATGAGGCCGTTAAGCTCACGACGCCGATGAAAATGACGCTGGAACGGGCGCTTTCTTACATTGACGATGACGAGCTTGTTGAAGTGACGCCGCAATCGATCCGGTTGCGCAAAGCGCTGCTTGATCCGCATGAACGCAAGCGGGCAGCTAAGCAAAAAGCCGCAAACATCGCCTAGTCTGCGTCAATCTTGTGTCATCAAATTTTTACGGAATTTAGCGCCTTGTTTCTTTGAAGCTTTTTGCGTTTACAACCCCGTCCGGAACGATTTCCTTGTGACTTGCCTCTTTTCGTTGCCAAAAAGCTGGGTTACGCTTTGAGGTATGAAGCTTGCGTCCATTGACATACACCGCGCCGATATCAGCGAAGCGCCTGAAATTGCTGAGGTTCACCTCGCTTCTTGGCGCGCGGCCTATCGTGGAATCATTCCGCACAAGGCGCTCGAGCAGATGATTGCGCGCCGTGGCGAGAAATGGTGGCGCCGGGCTATATCACGGGGAACTCACGTACTTGTTGTGGATTTCAATGGCACAATTGCGGGCTACGCGACTGTAGGAATTAATCGTGCACGCACCCTTCCCTATGAAGGCGAAATCTACGAGATTTACCTCCTGCCGGAATTCCAGGGCGTTGGCCTCGGTAAACAGCTTTTCAAAAAGGCACAAAAGGCGCTTGCCGACTACAGTCTGAAATCGAGTGTTCTATGGGTCCTTGCCGAAAACGAGCAGGCGCGGAGGTTCTACGAAGGGCTGGGCGGACGCGAAGTGGCAAAATCCGTCGAAACATTCGGGGACAAGGCGTTGAGCAAGGTCGCTTATTGCTGGGGCACCTAAGGCAATTATCGGCTATATACCGCCCGCCGCATAACGTCGCGGATAAGCGCTAAAACGAAAGTCTCCCTTTTCACCAAATCCACTGGCGTCTACTAAAAGTAGTCCGTGAATTTGTGCGCACCTCCAAGTCTTCGTGACATGGTTACTACGCATTACTCCTGATAAGGCAAGAAAATCATGCGTCTTGATGCCGTGCCGATTGGCAATAATCCACCCGAAGAAATCAACGTACTTATCGAAGTCTCGGTCGGCGGCGAGCCCATCAAATACGAAATGGACAAGGCTGCGGGAACGATGTTTGTCGACCGCTTCCTCTACACGCCCATGCGCTATCCCGGCAATTACGGTTTTGTTCCGCACACTTTGTCGGAAGATGGTGACCCCATCGATGTTCTGGTGCCGAACCAGCGCCCCATCGTACCGGGTGCGATCATGTCATGCCGCCCTATCGGCGTTCTCAAGATGGAAGATGAAGCCGGAATGGATGAAAAAATCATCGCTGTACCGACAACAAAGCTCACCCGGCGCTACGAGAACATTGTCAACGCGACCGACCTGCCGGACATTACGCTTCAACAGATCTCGCACTTCTTTGAGCACTACAAGGATCTGGAACCCGGAAAATGGGTCAAGGTTATCGGTTGGGGCGATGCGGCAGAAGCCCGCTCCATGATTTCCGCCGCCATTGATGCAGCGAAGGCAGCCTGATCAACCGCAGGAAGCTCGCGCTCTAAAGAAACGCTGGTGCAACCGACGTTTGCAAGAATGTGCGCAAGAAGAAGATCCCAACAAGCACCACAATCGGTGAAATATCGATCCCGCCGAGTTGCGGAATGAAGCGCCGGACGGGCCGCAGGACAGGTTCCGTCAATTGATAGAGTGCATTACCAATCGTCGCGACAACCTGATTGCTCGGATTGATCACGTTGAATGCGTAGAGCCACGAGAAAATGGCGCTTGCAATGATAATCCAGGTGAAGATTCCAAGGACCAGATCGATTGTGGCGAAGACGGCAACCATGCGTGCGCAGCTCCCTGTAAATGACTTGCGGTTCAAGGGACATAGAAGCGCTACGGGCAAATTGCAAGCATATGCCGCAATCAGGATAAACGGCCGGTCTAACTGAGGCCGGCAAGACGCATTATGTGCCAGGAAAGCGCGGAATTTGAGCTGATTACAGGCTTTCCCGTCCG
>JBCDCU010000150.1:0-8471 GCA_039181265.1 Pseudomonadota bacterium
CCTCCCCGTCGCAAAAATCCCACGCTCACCTTATCCGGATTTGCAGACATGCAAAACAACCCTGTGGACTTTTGTGTTTTGCCGACGCTGCTTTAGGAGTATCACTCACGTCGAGAACGACCGCGGTCGCCCACTATCTTTGAGGACTGAACCCATGGATTTCGCCCTTTCTGAGGAGCAAACCGCCATATTCGATATGGCGCGCAGTTTCGCCGTTGATCGGATCGAGCCGAACGCTCTCGACTGGGAGCGTGATGAAGTGATGCCGCGCGATCTCCTTAAGGAACTCGGCGAGCTCGGCATGGCAACGATTTATGTTGGCGAGGATTACGGATCGGATCTGACGCGCCTTGATGCAGCCCTGATTTTTGAGGGGCTCTCATACGGTTGCGCGAGCACGGCGGCGTTTCTTTCAATCCACAATATGTGCGCCTGGATGATCGATAGTTTCGCCGACGATGAGTTGAAGGCGCGTATCCTGCCGAAGATGGCAACGGCAGAGACGATCTGTTCTTATTGTCTGACGGAGCCGGGCTCAGGGTCGGATGCGGCAGCCTTGCGCACAAGTGCACGCAAAATGAATGACGGCTACGTCCTTAATGGAACAAAGGCGTTCATCTCCGGCGGGGGCTATTCCGATCTGTACCTTGCAATGGTGAGAACCGGCGAACCGGGCCCGAAAGGCATTTCCGCGGTCTTGATTGAAGACGGTAGCGAAGGGCTGAGCTTCGGCGCGAATGAGAACAAGATGGGGTGGCGCAATCAGCCGACCGCCCAGGTCCAGTTCGATGATTGCAAAATCCCGCTTGAGAACCTGGTCGGCGATGAGGGACGGGGCTTCTCTTACGCAATGAAGGGACTTGATGGTGGGCGCTTGAACATCGCAGCCTGCGCGCTCGGAGCCGCACAATCGGCGCTTGATAGATCCGTTGCGTATATGGGCGAACGCAAAGCCTTCGGAAAACACCTCCATGATTTCCAGGCTCTGCAATTCAAACTCGCGGACATGGAGACCGATCTGCAGGCCGCGCGGATCTTCTTGAGGCAGGCTGCCTGGAAGCTCGACCGCAAAGAGCCTGACGCGACGAAGCACTGCGCGATGGCGAAGAAGTTCGTCACCGACATTGCCTTCAACGTGGCAAACGATGCGCTGCAACTGCATGGTGGTTATGGCTATCTCAATGATTACGGGATCGAGAAGATTGTCCGCGATCTTCGCGTTCACCAGATTCTCGAAGGCACGAACCAGATCATGAATGTGATCGTATCCCGTGCACTCCTTCAGGAGAAAGCAGCCTGATGGGTGAAACGATTATCCGGATCGAGGGTCGCGCGGGACGCATTACACTGAACCGCCCGGATCAGCTCAATGCCTTGAGCTATCAGATGATCCTCGACATCGAAAAGGCACTCATTGCCTGGGAGGATGACCCGGCGGTGGATCTTGTCCTGGTCGACGGGGCTGGTGATCGGGCGTTCTGTGCGGGCGGTGATATCGAGGACATGTATAACAAGGGTCGCGCCGGGGACTTTTCCTATGGTCCGAAATTCTGGCGCGATGAATACCGTCTCAACGCGTATATCGGCTCTTACAAGAAACCTTACGTGGCGCTCATGAATGGCTTCGTCATGGGCGGAGGCGTAGGTGTGTCGGCCCATGGTTCCCATCGCGTCGTAAGCGACCGCTCGCAAGTTGCAATGCCGGAATGCGCAATCGGATTGATCCCCGATGTCGGGGGAACCCATCTTCTTGGGCGGGCACCGGGATCTCTTGGTGAATTCGCTGGCCTCACCGGGCATCGCATGGCAGCTGCGGATGCCATTCATATGGGCTTTGCCGATCATTATGTGCCGGGTGATGCGCTTGACGATCTTACACGAGCGCTCTCGGAAACCGGCGACATTGCCAAAATTGAAGATTTCGAGAAGTCAGCAGGAGAGGCCCCGCTCGCCGGACTTGAGGCCGAGATCGATCCGGTCTTCCAGCTGGAAAACGTCGGGGACATCATGGCGGCTTTGGGTGAGATCGAGGCAGATTGGGCTGGACAGGCGTTGAAGGCGATGGGCCGCGGCGCGCCTTTGTCGCTTATCTGTGCGCTCCAGTTGGTTCGGGAGGCCCGTAGGCTCGATAGTCTGGAAGAAGCACTTGAGTTGGAGTTTCGGTACACAAGCCGGAGCGCCGAACATGGTGAGTTTCTCGAGGGTATTCGGGCGGCGATCATTGACAAAGACCGCAAGCCGCGCTGGCGCTATCCAAGTCTTGAAGACGTTCCGGAGGCGGTCGTCGCATTCATGCTTGCACCGGTGGAGGCGTGAGCGGCAGAGTAGGCTGCCGTCAAAGGCTTTATTGATGTAAAGCTCGCTGTAAGACGGGCGGAGTTTGGAATAACTGGGAGGAGATGATGACAGCTATCGGGTTTATCGGCCTTGGCAATATGGGTGCGCCAATGGCAAAGAACCTCGTCAAGGCGGGGCATTCCGTGACCGGCTTTGACGTTAGCAACGTTGATGTTGAAGGCGTAACGAAAGCCCAAAGCGGTCAGGAAGCTGTAGCGGGTTCGGACGTGATCGTCACAATGCTCCCAAACGGTTCGATCCTGAAGGACGTCTATTCACATATTGTCGGTGCTGCGAAACCGGGCGCACTTTTGATTGATGCATCAACAGTCGATGTAGAGAGCGCAAAGGCAGCCCATCAAATGGCAGCCGAAAAGGGCCTTTTGAGCGTTGATGCTCCGGTCTCCGGCGGAGTAGGCGGTGCTGAGGCGGCGACACTCACCTTTATGGTGGGTGGAGAGGATGCCGCCTTTGAAAAGGCAAAGCCGATCCTTGAAGCCATGGGCATGAAACTCGTTCATTGCGGCGGTCCGGGCGCCGGTCAGATGGCAAAGATCTGCAACAATATGGTGCTCGGCATTTCAATGATTGGAATTTGCGAAGCTTTTAATCTGGCGGACAGGCTGGGGCTTTCGCGCAAGGCCATGTTCGATGTGGTTTCCACATCATCCGGCTCGTGCTGGTCGATCAACACATATTGCCCGGCGCCGGGCGTTGGTCCGCAGAGCCCTGCCGACAATGACTATAAACCGGGCTTTGCAGCTGACCTGATGCTGAAGGATCTCAATTTGAGCCAGGAGGCTGCCGAAGGCGTGAACGCTGCTACCCCGATGGGAGCTGCCGCGCGCGCAATTTACGAAGACTTTGTCAATGACGGCGGATCGGGCCAGGACTTTTCCGCGATATTGCTGCGGCTTGCTCAATCCGATCGCTAAACCACACAGAACAAGAGACGCGCGCTTTCAAGCGCGCCTTTTCATTTGATCCGGTCAAGGGAGAAACGACATGAAACAGATTGGACATTACATCAACGGCCGGGAAGTGGCGGGTTCGGGTCGCACCGCAGACGTCTTCAACCCGGCCACAGGCGAAGTCACAGCTCAGGTGGCGCTTGCGGACGCTGACGTCATGAACGAAGCCGTTGCGAAAGCAAAAGAAGCGCAGGTCGAATGGGCCGCAGTCAACCCGCAGCGCCGCGCGCGCGTCATGATGAAGTTCGTCGAATTCCTTCATCGCGACATGGATAAGCTCGCCGAAGCGCTTTCGCATGAGCATGGCAAGACATTACCGGATGCCAAGGGTGACGTTATCCGCGGCCTGGAAGTGGCTGAATTCTGCTTCGGCGCGCCGCATATGCTTAAAGGCGAATATACCGACGGTGCCGGGCCTGGCATCGACATGTACTCCATGCGCCAGCCGCTCGGCGTCGTTGCGGGCATTACCCCGTTCAACTTCCCGGCAATGATCCCGATGTGGAAGTTCTGCCCGGCGATCGTTTGCGGCAACGCGTTCATTCTGAAACCGTCCGAGCGCGACCCGTCTGTACCGATGATGCTTGCAGCTCTGATGACGGAAGCCGGTCTTCCGGACGGCGTTCTTCAGGTCGTCAACGGCGACAAGGCGGCCGTCGATGCGATCCTCGACCATAAAGATATTATGGGTATTGGCTTCGTCGGATCGACGCCGATTGCTGAATATATCTACAGCCGAGGCTGCGCCAACGGCAAACGCGTCCAGTGTTTCGGCGGTGCGAAAAACCACGCGATCATCATGCCGGATGCTGACATGGATATGGCGACCGATGCTCTGGTTGGCGCGGGATATGGCGCGGCTGGCGAGCGCTGCATGGCGATTTCTGTCGCTGTTCCGGTCGGCGAGGACACCGCTGACCGCTTCATCGACGCCATGATCCCCAAGGTCGAATCCCTGAAAATCGGCCCCTATACGGCCGGAAACGACGTCGATTTCGGACCGCTCGTAACGGCAGACGCGAAAGCCCGTGTCGAGGGCCTTGTCGAAAGCGGTCTCGAACAGGGCGCGAAGCTCGCCGTCGACGGTCGCGGTTTCCGCATGCAGGGTTACGAGGATGGCTTTTTCGTCGGGGCGTCGTTGTTCGACAATGTGAAAAAGGACATGGATATCTACAAGACCGAGATTTTCGGACCGGTTCTGTCCACTGTCCGGGCTCAGACCTATGAAGAAGCGCTCGGCCTTGCCATGGACCACGAATACGGGAACGGCGTTGCCATCTTCACCCGCGATGGCGATGCAGCGCGCGACTTTGCCAACCGCATCAATATCGGCATGGTGGGTGTCAACGTCCCGATCCCGGTGCCGCTCGCCTATTACACATTCGGCGGTTGGAAGGCTTCCGGCTTCGGTGACCTCAACCAGCACGGACCGGATGCGTTCCGCTTCTATACGCGGACCAAGACAGTGACATCACGCTGGCCGTCCGGCGTTCGTCAGGGTGCGGAATTCGTCATCCCGACGATGCAGTAACACCTCTTCCCGCCTGCCTCGCGGTGTTTCTGTGAGGCAGGCGCTTCCGACTCTGTCAGAGCTTCGCCGGGAGCGACAAGAACCCTCTGAAGCGAACGCGCGGCGAACGCTTGAATGTCGGCTTGATTTCGTAATTCGGGAACCGGTTCAGGAAGCGCGAGAGTGCTATTTTCCCCTCAAGTCGTGCAAGCGACAACCCGGCACAGGTGTGGGGTCCCGAAGCAAACGCAAGGTGTTTGTTAGGCGAACGGGCAATGTCAAAGCGTTCTGGGTCTTTGAATTGTGCAGGATCGCGGTTTGCAGCGCCGATACAAAGCGTCAGACGCGTGCCAGCCGGCAGGTCACGACCGCCGATTGTGACCGGTCCAGTTGTCATTCGGTTGCCGAGCTGGTTCGAACTTTCAAACCTGAGAACCTCTTCAACAGCACTGTCGATGAGGTCCGGATTTTCGATGAGGCGGGTTCGTTCATCTGGATGGGTTTGAAGCGCAAAGAGACCGTTCCCAATCAGATTGGTGGTTGTCTCGTGCCCTGCATTGAGAATGAAGATGCAGTTCTGGATGAGTTCAGTTGAACTCAAGGTCTCACCATCCTGCCCCTCAATTAGACGGGTGAGCACGTCTTTCGCTGGATCGCCGGGATGCTTGCGCCGCTCTTTGATCAGATCGTCGAGATAGGCTGAAAAATCCGTCACGGCGCGATTACCAAGATCGAGCTGAGCCTCGCTGAGCTTCGGTTCGAGCGCTCCTAAAATTGCGAGCGACCAACCGCGCAGGGGACCGCGATCTTCGACCGGGACGTCCAGCAGATTGCCGATTACGTCTATCGGTATCGCGGCTGCATAGTCTTCAATGAGATCCGCGTCGCCCTTTTCCGCCATTGCGTCCAACAGGCTATCGACAAGCCTGATGAGGCCGCTTTCCATCGCTCCGATAGCGCGCGGCGTGAGTGCACCAACGATGATCTTGCGGACGAATGTATGGAGCGGCGGATCGTTAAAGACGAGGCTCGTCGTGTGGTGCGTGAAGAGCGGCGTGTCGCCGTATTTCGGTTTGAACTCGACCTTCTTGTCCGATGAGAAAAGCGTGGTATCGCGATAAATCGCAATGAGATCATCATAGCGCGTCAGGAAATAGGATCCGTCCGGCATGGCTTTCACAGGGTCGGTTTCCCTGAGCGCCCGATAAAGCGGATAAGGATCATCGACGAAGCCTGGCGGGAGCGCGCTTAGATCGAAACCGGCAATGTCGATTGCCCCGGTCACACCGTCAGCCCATCTGCTGCGGCAGGTATAAAACGAGCGCAGGGAAGGCGAGAAGAAGCGCAAGACGGATGAGGTCGACCAGCCAGAACGGTGTCACGCCCTTGAAGATTGTCGCCGTTGGGACATCCTGCACAACGCCTTTGAGCACGAAGACATTGAGGCCAACCGGCGGTGTGATCAGACTGATTTCGACGACAACCACCACGATGATACCGAACCAGATTGGATCAAAGCCGAGGCTTGTCACCAATGGAAAGAAGATCGGCACGGTGAGAAGCAGCATCGACAGGCTCTCAAAGACGCAGCCGAGGACCACATAGACCGCAAGGATCATCAGCATGACCGTAAAGGGTGAGAAGCCTGCTTGATTGACGAAGCCGAGAAGAGCTTCCGGAAGACCTGCAATGTTGATGAAATTCGAGAAGATCCATGCGCCGATCAGGACCGCGAACAGACCGGCTGTCGTGTAAGCCGTTTCGACGAGGGTGCTGTATGTGGATTTGAGGGTGAGCCCGCCGCGCGACAATGCAATCAGAAACGCGCCCATGGCCCCCATTCCGGCCGCTTCTGTTGGTGAGAAGGTCAGGTAGATCGGCCAGACGTTGAAGGCTCCATAAAGTCCGCCAATGACGAGCACGAAAAGAAGGAGAACCGACCAGATGCCTGAAAGGGCGGCAAGGCGTTCCTTCCAGCTTGAACGCTCTCCTGCGGGTCCGGCCTTCGGGTTGACCAGGACGGTGAAGCGCACGGCGAAAAGATAGAGGAAGACACCGAGAATGCCTGGGATGATCCCGGCAATGAAGAGTTTGCCAATGCTGGTTTCGGTGAGAAGACCATAGATTACGAGAATGACACTCGGCGGGATCAGGATGCCGAGTGTTCCGCCTGCAGCAATCGATGCTGTCGACAGGCTGTCCGAATAGCCGTATTTGCGCATTTGCGGCATCGCGACCTTGGACATCGTTGCAGCAGTTGCAAGCGATGAGCCGCAGATCGCGGAAAAGCCGCCGCAGGCAACGATTGTCGCCATGGCGAGGCCGCCTTTGAAATGACCCAGAAAGTCATAGGAGACGCGGTAAAGATCGCGCGACAGGCCGCCTTTGTTGACGAATAGGCCCATCAGAATGAAAAGCGGAATGACGGAAAGACCGTAATCCTGGGCCGTATCGATGATGATCCGGCCGACCATGGAAAGGGCGCCGCGGAAGCTCGTCTCGTACCAGTAACCGACCATTCCCACGAGACCCATTGCAAAGGCGATTGGCAGCCTGAGCAGGACGAGAACCAGGACAACGGCAAATCCGATAAGTGCGGCTTCCATGATTCAGCCTTCCTGAGCGGGTGCCATGGTCTCGGCGCGCTCCTGAGGTGGCGCCAGGAGCGAGGGAATGAACAGGGTAATGATGCCCTTTGCGAGGAGCACAATTGCTGTGACGGCTGCGAAGAAGGTGATGAAGTAAATAATGTAAAATTGCGGGATGTTCAGAAATTCCGTCACATCGCCGAAGTCGCGGGCGCGCTCGGCGAGTGTGAAACACCGCATCGTCGGCCAGATCATCAGGAGACCGGCTATGATGTCGATGACGCCATCGCGAATACGGACCGCGATTCCTCTGAAAAGAGGATCAATAAGATCGACAACGATATGCGTTCCGCGCGCGGAAATGATTGGCAAGGATGAGAAGACGATCACCGCCATCAAGATGCGTGTGAGCTCGCTAGCAGCCTCAATTGGTTCGTTGAAGGCGCTCCGCAGCATAACGTCCATGAACGTCATGACCATCAGCGTGAAGAGGGCAATTGCAGCAAGCGCTGCAGGAGCCGCCTCGGCATAAAGGCATGTCTTGCGGAAAAGCGCGGACATCACGAAGGGATCCCGTGTCTGGAAGCGGTGCGAAGAAGGCGGCGCATTGGCCAGCGATCGCAAATACCGGCCCGGGCGATTGACGCGTTACCGGGCCGGTATGATTTAGAACAATCAGTTACCCATCATCTCGACGATGAGATTGTAAGCGGCATCCGCGTCAACGCCTTTGGCTTTGACCTCGTCGATCACCTGCGTTCTCACGCCTGCGGCGATCTCCTGGTAAGCGGCAACATCCGCAGCGGACGCCGGGTTGATTGAGTTGCCGTCCGCGTCTTTTGTCGCCTGACGGCCGATCTGATCGATCTCATCCCAGATTGCGCCAGTTGCACGGGAAAGTGGCTCGCCGAAGACTTTTTCTTCAAGCGCTTTCTGGATGTCTTCCGGAAGCGAATTGAAGGTGTCCTCGTTCATGATGAATGCGAAAGAACCGCGATAAAGTCCTCCCGGTACTTCGAAGACATTCTGTGCGACTTCGGTGAGTTTGAAACCCTTGCGGCCTTC
>JBCDCU010000151.1:0-8461 GCA_039181265.1 Pseudomonadota bacterium
CAAAGGAATCCGGATCGTACTTGAGATACCGCCGCAATTTGACCGCAATTCGGCAGCGCGGCGGTTCCTTTTGGCGGGCATGTAGGTGGCCTTGCCGTCTCTCACAAGGCTTTCTTGCAGCCAAGTGAGTCCTGAAACCTCGTCCTCGAGCCAGATATCTGCCGGTAGACGCTGATACCGGTCTTCTCGCCCCTTGATCAGGTAGGTTATGACCTTGCCATTGAGCCGGGACCGAAGGTCGCGGTGCAGCGATACTGGAAGAGCAGCGCGCTGCTGCTTCCCATGAAAATGGAGATCCGCCAGTTTTAAGGTGATGCCGTTCTCAAGGCGAATGTCACCATGCACACCAATGTCGAAAATGCGTGCTTTGTTGCGTGGCTGAGAGGGACAGGTTTCTGACGCACCCACACCACGCACGAGAGAGAAGCTGCATGCGACGGCAAGAAGAAGCGCAATACGAGAAAACAGTCTTCTGAATTGTTTTCCCGCGGGATACTTCGCTCTTATCGCAGACCGGGCCGCTGTCATGCCATGAGATATACCATTTTCCAGCAGCAATCAGCATTCACGCGTTGCCGCACGCTCAATCGCTCCTTGAAGAAACGGCAAAAATTGCTTCGCGACCAAAAAGGTTCCAGAGCCAGGGCGCGCGTCTTGCGATTGGCTGACCATCCGAGCGCAGTGCGAAATGAGCTTCTGTCTGCAGGTCGAGCTCTTTGATCAACGCACGAAAATCGCGGATCGTACAAAAGTGGATGTTTTCCGTTTCATACCACATCACCGGAAGATGTTTTGTCATGGGCATGCGGCCCTCGACCCCGACCTGCCAACGGATCTGCCAATGTCCGAAGTTGGGAAAAGAAACCACCGCTTTCTTGCCGATCCGAACCAGTTCGCCGAGAACATGTTTCGGATTATGCGTTGCCTGAATTGTCTGGCTCAGAATCACCCAATCGAATGATTGATCCGGATAGGGCCCAAGATCATGGTCCGCATCACCCTGAATGACGGAGAGACCCTGCGCGACACATTGGTTGACCCCGCTTTGGCTGAGCTCGATCCCCCGTCCGTCGACACCTTTTTTGGATTCAAGCAGCTTGAGAAGAGAACCATCCCCACAACCAATATCCAGAACCCGCGCCCCCGGCTCAACGAGATCCAGGATGAGCTTGAAGTCGCTTCTCGTCTTGAGAGCGGTGTCGTCGTTTACGCGGGCGTCCATATGATTGACCTCACATGACAGCTAGAAGCCGCGCCGGCGCGACGCCGACGTTAGAAAGCCGGCAACCGTCGCGGAAAGCTCGGGCACGTCCAAAAGGAACGAATCGTGCCCCTTGTCTGTCTCGATTTCAACGAAGGAGACGCTTGCCCCTGCGGCATTGAGCGCATGGACGATAGCGCGGTTTTCTTCCGTTGGAAAAAGCCAGTCAGAGGTAAAGGAAACCAGACAGAACCGGGTTTTGGTTCCCATGAAAGCCTTGCCCAGGACATTGTCGTAATCTGCCGCAAGATCAAAGTAGTCCATCGCCCGCGTGACATAGAGATATGAATTCGCATCAAAGCGATCGACAAATGTGCTTCCCTGATGATGGAGGTAGCTCTCGATCTGAAAATCAGCATCAAAGGAGAAACCGAGGCTCTCCTTGTTCTGGAGGTTTCGGCCAAATTTGCGTTGCAGGGCTGCTTCCGACAAATAGGTGATATGCGCGGCCATACGGGCGACAGCGAGCCCTTTTGAGGGCAGAACGTCTTCGTTTTCATAGCGCCCGCCATGCCAGGCTGGATCAGCCATAACTGCCTGCCGTCCGACTTCATGAAAAGCGATATTCTGTGGCGAATGCCGCGCGCCGGTCGCGATTGGTACGGCGGCAAACACCTTGTCCGGATAAGTCGCAACCCATTGCAACACCTGCATTCCGCCCATCGATCCACCAATCACTGCGAAAAGCGTGTCGATTTCAAGATGATCAATCAGCAGCTTTTGCGCGTTCACCATATCGCGGATTGTAATCACCGGTAGGTCAAGCCCATAGGCGCGCGCCGTATCGGGATTAATCGAGAGCGGCCCGGTCGATCCGAGACAAGAACCCAGAACGTTTGCACAGATGACATAGTAGCGGTTGGTATCGATCGGCTTTCCAGGACCGATAAGCGTTTCCCACCAGCCCTGTTTTCCAGTAACCGGCTGACGGCTTGCTGCGTATTGATCGCCGGTCAAGGCATGACAGATCAGAATCGCGTTCGATTTCGCTTCGTTAAGCTTGCCATAAGTTTCATAGGCAATATCGACAACCGGGATCCGCGCACCGCAATCAAGCGCCATGCCGCGTGTTATCCGAACCGTTTGACAGCTTGGCGTGCGCGCTTCCCGCAATGCGATGTCACGCATTGAAGCCGCCTTCTGCCTTTCAGCTGTCACCGTTTCGGTTGTCATACTGCTAAATCCCTGGAGACCCTGTGCAGGCGGACGAAAAACGCCTCTCTAACCTGCTCGGCCAGCAGGTATAATTTTAGCCCGTAAATCATGGCTGGGCGCAAAGCCCGACGGACCGCTCTTATATAGGGGCTAGCCGCCCAAGAAAACCATGTTTTGTTTGCCCTTAAAGCAAAGCTTGCTTATGAATGCCGCCGGTTAGCCGATGCGGCAGGTCGCCGAAACCGAATTTGGCGTTGCTGCAAAGCAGCATTCGGGCGCCTTCAAAGACCTTCCAACAGGATACAGGCATGCAGGACTTGAGCAATTCGGGAATTGAAGAACGGCCACAACCGCGCCAATCGGTCATGGCGATTGCTCCTTATGTTCCCGGCAAAACGAAGGCTGTCGCCGGTGTCAAAGCCCATAAGCTTTCGTCGAATGAAACGCCACTTGGTGCAAGCCCTGCCGCGATTGCCGCTTACCGCGCATCCGGCGAAGCATTGGAGCTCTATCCCGACGGATCAGCCACCAAATTGCGCGAAGCGATTGCCCGGGTGCATGGCCTCAACCCTGATCGCATCATCTGCGGGACTGGTTCCGACGAAATCCTGAGCCTTCTCGCCTATGCCTATCTTCAGGACGGCGACGAAGCGATCCACACCGAACACGGTTTTCTGGTCTACGATATTGCAATCCGGGCAGCCGGAGCAACGCCGGTCATTGCGCCGGAGAGCGACTGCACGGCTGATGTCGACGCCATATTGGGTTGCGTCACGGAGCGCACGAAAATGGTGTTTCTTGCAAATCCGAACAATCCGACGGGCACCTACATCCCGTTCGATGAAATTCGTCGCCTTCACCGGGGTCTCCCTCCGACTGTGCTTTTGGTGCTTGATGCAGCTTACGCTGAATATGTTCGCCGCAACGATTACCAAGCGGGAATTGAACTAGCAGCAGAAAGTGACAATGTCGTCATGACGCGGACCTTCTCGAAGGTCTACGGGCTCGCCTTCCTTCGGCTTGGCTGGGCGTTCGGTCCCGCGCACGTGCTCGATGCGCTCAACCGGATTCGCGGTCCCTTCAACGTCAATGGTGCAGCCCTTGCAGCCGGTATCGCAGCAATCGAAGACCGCGCCTTCCTCGAAAACGCCGTATCGCACAATGAAGAGTGGCTGCCCAAGGTCACTGATGCGCTTCAAGAAATGGGTCTGAAGGTCACCCCAAGCGTCGGAAATTTCGTCCTCGTCCATTTCCCGTTGAATGGCGGATCGTCCGCGGCAGCCGCCGATGACTATCTCCTGTCGAAAGGCTGCATTCTCCGCCGGGTGAGCAGCTACGGATTTCCCGATGCCCTTCGCATGACGATCGGCACTGAGGAGGCAAACCGCGCAGTGATCACCCACCTTGCGGATTTCCTCGGCGTTGAGCCCCCCGAGCTTTGAGACCAAGAATGCCTTTATTCCAGCAACTGACTTTGATCGGCATCGGCCTGATCGGCTCATCGATTGCCCACGGCGCCCGCAAAGCTGGCCTGGCGGGACGGATCGTTGTGAATACGCGCCGTTCCGAAACGTTAGAGGAAGCAGACAAACTCGGGCTCGGCGACGCCTACATCCTGGATCCGGCGGAAGCTGTTCGCGGATCCGATCTCGTGATCGCCTGTGTACCGGTCGGCGCCAGCGAAGCCGTAGCCCGAGCCATTGCGGATGATCTCGAACCGGGAGCAATCGTCTCCGAAGTCGGGTCGGTTAAGCGATCGGTGATCCGTCAAATGAGCCCGCACCTTCCAGATCACGCCCATTTCATCCCCGGTCACCCGGTTGCCGGTACTGAATATTCCGGTCCAGCAGCCGGCTTCGCTTCGCTTTTCGAAGGCCGGTGGTTCATTGCGACACCTGTTGAAGGCACCGACGACGCTGCACTCAAGAAGCTGGTCGCCTTTTGGGAAGGGCTTGGTTCAACGGTGGAGATCATGGATGCTGATCATCACGATCTTGTCCTTGCGACAACGTCTCACCTGCCGCACTTGATCGCCTACAACATCGTTGGAACCGCAGCCGATCTGGAAACGGTTACACAATCGGAAGTCATCAAATATTCTGCGGCCGGCTTTCGCGACTTCACCAGGATCGCCGCATCCGATCCCGTCATGTGGCGCGACGTCTTCCTGCACAATAAGGAAGCCGTTCTTGAAATGCTTGGACGGTTTTCCGAGGATCTGTCATCGCTTCAGCGAGCCATCCGCTGGGAAGACGGCGAAAAACTGAAAGATCTTTTCAGCCGAACCCGTCAGATCCGCCGGTCCATCATCGACGCCGGGCAGGACGTGGAAACGCCCGACTTCGGCCGCAAATCCTGAGCTAAGAGCAGGGGATGGACACCGAAACCCTTCTCATCATTGCTTTTGCAACCTTTTTGTTTGCGGGAACCATGAAGGGGATCGTCGGGATTGGGCTACCAAGCGCGACCGTCAGCATTTTGAGCCAGTTTACCGATCCGCGCCACGCAATCGCGTTGCTCCTTCTTCCTTCCGTGATCAGCAATGTCTGGCAGGTCTACCGAACCGGGTACTTCATGGTCGGGCTTCGCACGCTCCTGCCTTTTGCCATCATGCTCTTCGTCTTCATCTGGCTTTTCTCGCAGCTTGCCGCGACCCTCAGCGTTGAAACGCTTGTATTGGGGTGCGGTGTTGCCATTGTTCTTTTCGTACTCTCAAACGTCATCCTCAAGTCGTATGAAATTCCACCGCGCCTGGATTTTCCCTTCCAGATAGGAGCCGGTCTTGTCGGCGGTATTATGGGTGGTCTGACCGCGATCTGGGCCCCCGCGATGGCGCCTTATCTTATCGGCAAGAAACTCTCAAAAGACGACTTTGTCGGAGCGCTCGGATTTCTGATCCTCGCCGGCACGTTCCCGCTTCTATTCGGCTATATTCAGGCTGGCCTTCTCACCGGTGAACGCGCCGTTCAATCCGCCATAATGATCATTCCGACACTCGCCGGTTTCTGGCTCGGCGAACAATTGCGCAAGCGTGTCGACGGCAAACAGTTCCGGGCGCTCTTTCTCTTTGTTTTCTTTCTGATGGGCATCAACCTCATCCGCCGCGCCCTTTTCTAAAGCAAGCAAACGCAATGCCGAAAGTGTGATCCAGCAGCAGAGTTCAACAAGGCTGGCGCTTTTTGACGAACCGTGGCAGAACGCCGCCCTGCCCTTTCATGTCACGGATGCCGATCATGTCTAAGCCGACGATCCTCATGCTCTCCCCGCTACCGACCGATCAGGAGGCTCAGCTTGACCGGATCGGCATCGTTCACCGCGCCTATTCGCAAGAAGATCCGTCCGTTCTTTACGATGAGATCGCGGACGATGTGACTGTGATTACCACTTTTGTCACCGTTCCCTGTCGAGGCGAACTGATGGCCCGGTTCAAGAACCTCAGGTTAGTTGCGAATTTCGGCGTCGGCTATGACGGGGTTGAGACCGATTATTGCGCGAAAAACGGGATTATCGTCACAAACACACCGGATGTCCTGACCGATGAAGTCGCCGATACGGCGTTGGGCCTTCTTCTGATGACCGTCAGAGAATTGCCGCAGGCCGAGCAATATCTGAGAGCCGGTAAATGGGTGTCGAACGGAGCCTATCCGCTAACCAGCGCGACACTGCAAAACCGAACGCTTGGCATTTACGGCCTCGGCAGGATTGGCCTTGCCATTGCGAAACGAGCCGAAGCCTTCAACATGCCGATTGAATATCACAACCGTTCGAAACGCGAAGACGTACCCTATACCTATCATGAGAGCCTTATTGGTCTGGCTTACGCAGTCGATACTTTGATGGTCGTCGTGCCAGGAGGCAGCGGCACACAGAACGCGATCAACGACGATATTCTCGAAGCGCTCGGTCCAAACGGGATCCTGATCAATATCGGTCGGGGTTCAACGGTCGATGAGGAAGCACTCGCCCGCGCCCTTAAAAACAATACGATCCTTGGCGCGGGCCTCGATGTGTTTGCGAAAGAGCCTCATGTTCCCGAAGACTTCTTTCACCACCCGCGCACAGTTCTCTTACCGCATGTCGCGTCGGCCTCGCATTATACACGTGGCCTCATGGCTCAGGTCACAGTCGACAATGTAAAGGCTTTCGCAGAAGACGGCACCGTCGTCACACCGGTTCCAGAAACACCTTTTGCGGCGGTGCGGACGGACTGATTGGAGACAACAATGCTGCATCCTGTTTCTGCGTTCGAACACATCGGCGAAGAAAACGCATTCTCCGTTCTCGCCCGGGCGACCGCACTTGCTGAACAGGGCCGTTCCATCATCAATCTTGGGATCGGCCAACCAGACTTTCCGACCCCACCGCATATTGCAGAAGCCGCCATCAAGGCAATCCGCGACGGACACCATGGCTATACACCAGCAACCGGTATCACACCGTTGCGCGAAGCTGTTGCCGCTGATCTCGAAGGCCGTTACGGCGCAGCCGTTCATCCCGACAATGTCATCGTTGTACCCGGTGGTAAGGTGACAATGTTTGCCGCGATTTTAATGTTCGGCGAACCCGGCGTGGAGATCCTCTATCCTGATCCTGGCTTTCCGATCTATCGCTCTATGATCGAGTTCACCGGTGCGACCCCGGTCCCGATTCCGATCCGGGAGGAAAATGGCTTCGCGTTTTCCGCCGAGGAGACGCTGGCGCTGCTCTCTCCGAAGACTCGGCTGATCATATTGAATTCGCCGGCCAATCCCTGCGGTGGTGTCACGCCCAAAAGCGAGGTTGATGCCCTCGTTGCAGGGCTTGCTGATTTTCCTGAGACCGCAATCCTTTCCGATGAAATATACGACCGGATGACGTATGACGGCGAACCGCATATTTCGCTTCTCACCTATCCGGACATCGCCGACCGCCTGATCCTTCTTAACGGCTGGTCGAAGACCTACGCCATGACAGGCTGGCGCATGGGCTATTCGGTCTGGCCGGACAGCCTCTATGACAAGGTACGCAAGCTCGCGGTGAATTGCTGGTCCTGCGTCAATGCACCCTCTCAATACGCCGGACTTGCTGCCCTCACCGGTCCCCAGGATGCCGTCGATGAGATGATGGCCTCCTTCAACGAACGCAGAATCAAGGTCGTTGAGCACCTCAACGCGTTGCCGAATGTTTCCTGCATCATGCCGAAGGGCGCCTTCTACGCTTTCCCGAATGTCTCAAAGACAGGTTATCAGGCGAAGGCGCTTGCATCGGCCCTTCTAGAAGAAGAAGGCGTTGCGCTCATTGGCGGCCCCGATTTCGGCACACTTGGTGAAGGATATATTCGCGTTTCCTACGCAAACTCGCTCGAAAACATTGAGCAGGCTCTTTCGCGGATGGATCGTTTTCTCGCCAAAACGGCCTGAGATTTTTTTACGGCGCTTCAAATCCCGCGCGCATCAAGACGGTTTGCGCTTCGGGCGACCCCAGGAATGCGAGAAAGCTGTCGGCCTCCGCGTTTCCAAGTTTCGTTCGCGCCGCAACCGCGAGGATCGGTTGATGGTCAGCAGGGTCGAAGCGCGCAACCACTTTGACACCGTCTGCACTCTTAGCTTCGGTCAGATAAGTAATGGCAAGCCCGAGTTCGCCGCGCTTTACAAGACGCTTCAGCACGGCGCGGTCTTCCGCAAGGGCCAAGCGACCCTCAAGCGCATCGAGCGGACCAACAATATCCTGAAAAGCGGTGAGTACATTACGGGCGCGCAAGCCTGCGCCGTTTCGTTCGGGATCGGCAAGACCAAGCAATTCTTCGCTGTCGCGCCATTCAGACAAGAGGAGTTCAACGGCGGGCACGGGTTCAACAGGGCTGTTCTCGGGCGCGATCATCACAAGACGGTCGCTTGCAAAAGTCAGACGGTCTTCTGCACGAACGAAGCCCTGTGCCTGGAGCCACGTCGCCCATTCGATGTCTCCTGTCACGAACAAATCAACAGACGCTCCGGAGGCAATGCGCCGGGCAAGATCTGAAGATTTGGAATAGAAGACTTCAATCGGTGTCTGTGTCCGCGCCTC
>JBCDCU010000152.1:0-8420 GCA_039181265.1 Pseudomonadota bacterium
AAAGGTTGTAAAGGGTCAGGAGCAAATATCTATGCAGGATTTCACGAGTGGTGCCGCCTACATGAATGGCCGGATCATGCCGATCGGGGACGCTTCAATTTCTGTCACCGATTGGGGTCTCACCCATTCCGACATTACCTATGATGTGGTGCCGGTTTGGAACGGTCGTTTTTTCAGGCTCGACGATTATCTGACCCGGTTCGAGGCATCCATGGCAGCACTAAGGCTTTCCGTCGGTGTCAGCAGTGAAGAGATCAGGAAGGCGTTGCACGCGATAGTCGCTCAATCAGGTCTGCGCCAATCCTATGTGGCGATGGTCGCCTCGCGAGGGCAACCGCTTATTCCCGGAACGCGAGACCCGCGCCATTGCAAGAACCACTTTTATGCCTGGTGTGTGCCTTACGTTCATGTCTTCCAGCCCGATGTTGTGGAACGCGGGGCCCACATCCATGTGCCGGACGCAATCCGGCGTATTCCGGAAGACAGCGTCAATCCGCGCGCCAAAAATTACCATTGGGGTGATTTCACCGAAGGCCTGTTTGAGGCGAAAGAGAACGGCTTCGATACCGTGGCGCTGCTCGACCATGCTGGTAATCTGACCGAGGGGCCGGGATTCAACATCTTCGCAATCAGCGGCAATTGCATCAAAACCCCAGCCCGTCATTGTCTTGAGGGTATCACCCGTAAAACCGCTCTGGAAATTGCGGAAACCCTCGGATTTGAAACTGAGATTGGTGACATTCCACTGACAGATTTTCAGGCAGCGGATGAAGTGTTCGCGACAACATCCGGCGGCGGGCCGGTGGGTGTCGCGAGACTTGGCACAACACGGTTTTCAAACGATTCCGTCGGCCCCAAAACCGCGCTCATCCGGAAGACCTATTGGGAATGGATGGAGAGACCCGATATGACGGAAGAGATCCACTACGCTTAATCGGCACTGTGGTTTTGCAATCAAAAGAGATCGAAATACTCTTCTTGCTCCCACTCCGAGAGCGCCCCGAGATAGCGCTGCCATTCCGCCCGTTTCAAAACGCTCAGATAGGTTGCAAATTCTTCGCCCAGGGCCTCGCGAAAAAGGGGGCTTTCTTCAAAATCCGCGATAGCGTCGCCCAGTGAGGCAGGCAGGTACTCGGAACTGTCATCATAAGGGGTGAGCGAAGGAAGTGGCGGCTCAAGCTCCCGGCTTAGCCCGTCGAGGCCAGCCAGAATTTGAGCTGCAAAGGCGTAATGCGGATTGGCACTGGTATCGGCCACGCGGTTTTCGATCCGGCTTGCGGGGTCATTCACGTCGAAAAGCGCTCTGATCATCGCACCGCGATTGTCCTCTCCCCACGCAATACGGTCAGGTGCGAGTTGATAAGAGGAAAAGCGCTTGTAGCTGTTCACGGTCGGGTTGGTCATGAGGCACATGGCTCTTGCATGTTTGAGGAGCCCGGCGATCCAGTGTTTGGCCTCTTTAGTGATCTCACCGGCCCTTTCCGGCATGAAAAGATTGCGGCCGCTCGACAAGTCAACAAGCGACTGATGGATATGCCAACCCGATCCCATGACGCCGTCGATTTTTGGCTTTGCCATGAAACTTGCCGTTAGACCGTGTTTTTGGGCGACTTCCTTCACCATAGCGCGGAACATCACATATAGGTCCGCCTGATCGAGCGCACCTGACGGATCGAAAGTGAATTCAAACTGGCCCGGTCCCATTTCGATCTCGACTGACCGTACGGGCATCGCCATCGTTTCCGCATGACGCCGAAGCGCGTCAAGGACAGCCTCGGCTTCACCGTAGCGGGTTCCGGTCAGATATTGCCGTCCCTTTGTTATGGGACGGATTGATCCGCTACTCTCACAATTTTCGAAGAGGTGAAACTCCACCTCAAGCCCTGCAAGGAGGCCGAACCCGCTATCCGCAAGTCGGTTAAGCGCGGTCTTCAATACCGTACGGGATGAAAACCCGATTGGCGCACCACTGCGATGATGTGTATCCGCCAAAATCCATGCCGAATGATCGCTGAAAGGCAGTCTGTGGAAGGTGGCCGGTCGCGGAACAAGAAGGATGTCGTTTGCACCGCGCATATCGACGGAACCGGTTCCGGGATCCTTATCCCAAACTGAAAACACAGTGCGGTGGGAGGTATCTTTCAAGAGGAGCGTGGACGGGACGGTGATCCCTTTTTGAAAAAGCGGTGAGACCGCATGGGCCGTGATCGTCTTGCCGCGTAATATTCCATGTTGATCGCAAAACAGGACCCGCAGAGTCTCGATCCTGTCATTGTCGATCATATCGACGACGCGTTCGGCTTCAGCGAGCTCAGCCTCCGATAGAAGACCAAGTCCCGCGAGCCATCCGCTGGAGAACCGCCCGCCCGTACTCACATTCACATCCTCAAATTGCCGCATCCCAAGGACATGCGGCGCGCCTTTCACGATCCGCAAGGGTCGCTGCCATCTCGAAGTCGCTCCCATCGCAGATCGAATCATTGGAGAGAGGACCAAGGAGTCCTGCCGTATCATCGCCGTTTCGCATCAAGAGGCTCTCGTCGCGGCCTTCACGCACATGGCCGATCGCTTCACGCAGAAGCTTACGGTAGCGAATGATCCCGACATCGGTTTTACCGAGGTGCTCTCGCGTGCGGTCCTGGATCGCACCCATGGACTCGACCGCCCATTGGTCGTGAACATTGATATCAAGGCCCATACCGGTATAGGTCGTGCCCGCCTGTTCCTGGGGGTCATAGCCATAATTGTTTCTGGCGTTCTTCAAGGGCGCATAATCCGGCAGACGATGTTCCTTCAAACGTTGCTCGCGCATGACAGCCTTGTCGACGGGATCGGCAAAGCTCGTAAACATCGAATACCAATAGGTGGTCACATCATCGACCGGCACGTGCCATTGGGTGATGGTCATTTCCCGCGACATCGGAATGACGATCGCACCCGGGAAAACCTGATTGGTCACCCGCACATGGGTCCGTCCGTCGGCCATGTGACGCAGAGCGGTGAGCCTTAGCCCATAGGCCGTGTCATCAACGCGGATTTCCGGGCGCGGATAATCGCGCAAGAGCTGCGTCATTGGAATTTCTGTATTGGCTGCTTTATCGCGGAATTGTTTGCCGTAGGCTTCAGAGGGGTCTTCATCCTGCAAGAAGCGATGCAGGAAAGAAGCGTGGGCGGGATCAATCCCGACTTCCAGCGCCTGGAGCCAATTGCATTCCCAGAGCCCTTTGAAAGCAAAAACGTGACTATCAGGCGCGCGGAAGCAATCGAAATTCGGGAAATCCGGCGGATCTCCCGGACCAAGATAGGCAAAGACGATGCCGTTTTTCTCGATGACCGGATAGGAATCGGCTTTGACATTCTCGTGCATCCGGGACCCTTCGGGTTCACCGGGTTGCTCGACGCATTGACCCGTCCGGTCGAAATGCCAGCCATGAAACGGGCATCTGAGCCCGTTATCCTCAAGCCGCCCATAACAAAGATCTGCGCCACGGTGCGGACAATGCCGCGAAATCAGCCCAAGCTCACCGTCCTGATCGCGGAAGAGGACGAGACGTTCGCCGAGAAGTGTTACCGGTACAACCGGGCGGGCGCTCACAAGCTCTTCTGCAAGGGCCGCAGGTTGCCAGTATCGCCGGAGAACCTCGCCTGCCGGCTTGCCGGGTCCAATCCGCGTCAATTCTTCATTGAGCGATTCACTGATCATAAGAGCCGTGCCCCTTAGTGCGGGCGCGGCAGGCCTTAATCGTAAGACAGATCCCGCGCCTTTCCTCTAAAGACGATATAGGCGAGCGCCGTATAGCCCATGATGACCGGAAGCACGAAAACCGTACCGATCAGGATAATAAAAAGGCTTTCCGGCGCACTCGCCGCCTCATAAATCGTCAGCTTCTCCGGCACGATATAGGGATAAAAGGAATAGGCAAGCCCCGCAAAAGCAAGCACATTCAAGACTGCCGCTCCGATAAAGGGGACGAAATTCCAGCTGTCATCCTTCGTTGGCAGGTAGCGCAAAGCAATAAAGATAATCCCGCCAATCAGCGCGGCCATGATCGGCAGCGGTGCCAGAAGCAGGACTTCGGGAATAGAGAACCATTTGTCAAAAATGCGCGGGCTGACAGCGGGTGTCGCAATAGAAATTGCCGCAAATCCAAGGGCCGTACCGATCAGGCTGGCTCGTGCCCATTTCACCGCTTTTTCCTGCAAAGGCCCCTCCGCCTTGATGATCAACCAGGATGAGCCGACGAGGATGTAGCCCGCTGTCAGGCAGATCGCAGTCAGGATGGAAAACGCGAAGGCAGCCGCCGTTGCCTGAAGGCCCATAATGTAGAACCCAAGCATGAAGCCTTGCGAAAGCGCTGTTGTCAGCGAGCCAACGAAGAAGATCTGGTTCCAACGCGCCTTGTGGCTCGCTGGTGCCTTGGCCCGGAATTCAAAAGCGACACCGCGCGCGATCAACCCAATCAGCATGATTGCAACCGGCAGATAAAGCGCCGTCAGGATCGTGCCATGGGCGACTGGGAAGGCGACGAGCAGAAGACCAATTGCTAGAACAAGCCATGTCTCGTTTGCATCCCAGAAGGGCCCAATCGATGCGACCATACGATCTTTCTCTTGATCATCAGCGAGCGGAATAAGCGTCCCGACGCCAAGGTCGAACCCGTCAAGCACGACGTAAATCAGGATCGATACCCCCATCAGCCCAGCAAAGACGACGGGGAGCCATTCGGTCGGTTCGCCAAAAAGATCCATCTCGCCCTCCTATTCGGCCGGAATGAGCGCGACACCCGCCGCACCTGATTTCTGCTCAAGACCGGGTTTCGTCTCGCCTCTTGCAGCTTTGCGCGCCAGATGGGTGAGAACGCCGATGTAAGCAACCGTGAGCAACGCGTAGGTCGCAAGATAGGCAATAAGCGTGGAGAGAACCATGACCGGCGGCACGTCTGCGACCGCTTCCGCCGTCGTCATGACACCTTGAACGAGCCATGGTTGACGCCCGATTTCCGTGGTGTACCAACCGGCAAGGGTCGCGACCCAACCGGAAAAGGTCATCAGAACAAACGCGCGCATGACCCATGGGCTGGTCCCTTCGACACCGCACCGCCAGAACGAGAATACGGCGAACCAGGAAACGAGCAGCATCAAGAGACCGATGCCAACCATCACGCGGAAGGACCAGAAGACCTGAAACACCGGGGGATGTTTTACCGTTCCATCTTCAAGAACGAAATCGTTCAGACCCGGCACGACACCATCCGGCGAATGCTTCAGAATGAGGCTCGCTCCGGACGGTATGCCGAATTCGAAATGGTTGGTGCGTGCCTCATTGTCAGGAATTGCGAAAAGGATTAGTGGCACATTCGGACCGGTTTCCCAGTTTCCTTCCATGGCCGCCACTTTTTGCGGCTGATGCTCAAGCGTATTGAGACCGTGAAGATCGCCAACAAAGATCTGAACCGGGATCAAGAGTGCCGCGAGGCCAGCACCAACCCGCAAGGTCGTCTTGATCTCATCGCTGCGTTCTCCGAGCAGAAAACGAAGCGCGGACATGCCGGCAATTAAGAAAGCTGCCGTCAAGCCACTCGCAATAAGCATGTGCGAAAGGCGATACGGCAAGGACGGATTGAAGATGATCGCGAGCCAGTCAGTCGCGTGAACGACACCGTCACGGATCTCGTAACCCGCAGGCGTATGCATCCAGGAATTCAGAACGAGGATCCAGAAAGCACTCATGGTCGTGCCGAAGGCAACGAGAAACGTTGCAAGCGTATGGACCCAGTTCGGAACGCGCGAAAACCCAAAGAGCATAATCCCGAGGAACACTGCCTCAAGGAAGAAAGCCGTCAGCACCTCATAGGCAAGGAGTGGTCCGGCGACATTACCGACCTTTTCCATAAAGCCCGGCCAGTTCGTACCGAACTGAAAACTCATCGTAATGCCGGAAACGACGCCAAGCCCGAAGGTGAGCGCGAAGACCTTCACCCAGAAGGAATAGGCATCCATGAAGCGCTGTTCGCCAGTCTGCTGGAACCGCAACTTAAAGAACAGCAGGATCCAGCCGAGTGCGATCGTGATCGTCGGAAAGAGGATGTGAAACGAGATATTCGCGCCAAACTGGATGCGCGACAGAAGAAGTGCGTCCATCATGAGGCTAACCCTTTTTTGCTTTAGATTTTTTCTGCTTTTTGGCCATGCTTGGGAGCGGAATAATCTTCCCCGCTTTGCCAACAACACCGCTGATTTTGCTGCCTACAGACAGAAGGTTCACAAGGCGTTCGGTCTCAAGCTTGTTCATGTCATCATACCAGCGTGTCAAAAGCTCGATGAGCTCCAGCATTTCAGCCATTTTCGCCTGAGCATGCTGGTCACCCGGCTCGTCTCCGGCTTCCATTTGCAGTTCACGCAATTTGGTGAGTGTCGGATCGATCTCGCGTTTTTTGCGCTCATCGATCAGCGTGCGCACGATCTCCCAGATATCGTCGGGCGTGGTGAAATAGTCACGTCGGTCACCGGGCTTGTGCTTGAGGCGGACAAGCCGCCAGGCCTGGAGTTCTTTGAGCCCCATAGAGACATTGGAGCGTGAGACGCCAACGCGTTCCACGAGTTCGTCGGCGTTGAGCGGCTCTTCGCTCAAGAACAGAGCGGCATAGATTTGACCGACCGTTCGGTTGATGCCCCATCTGGAGCCCATCTCACCGAAATGGAGGACAAATTCCCTTTGCAGCGGCGTCAGCTTCATAAGCACCTATCCCGGCTTTCAACCAATCGAAATCCTTCCGCACATCAGATGATTTCGATATTTCAGAAATTTCTGAAAATTACGTAAAATACCGGGTATGGATTTTCAAGAAGATTCGGCCCGTGGGGACGCCTTGCCGCACATCAAAACGATGTCAAAGCACGCCAAAAGCAATTCAGCGCCCCCAATAAGGAGCGCTGAAAGAAGAAAACCAGAGAAATGTGCGAAAAGCGCTTAGCTTTGCGGCGCGAGGCACGTCTTGAACGATGTCGCCATGTTCTCAATCAGCGTGAAGTAAAGCTCAGCTCCGTTGCCGATTTCCGCGCCGAGTGGATCGAGCACGCCGGTCTTGACCGATGTACCTTCCGCAATCGTGGCGACAATTCGAGGCTCAAACTGCGGCTCGGAAAAGACACAAGCAATACCGGGCTGGTTCACCCGCTCCCGAAGTTCACTCACCCGTTGGGCGCCTGGAACGCGCTCTGGTGAAACGGTGATCGAACCGGAGGCGGTCAGTCCGAACCGGTCTTCGAAATAATGATAGGCATCGTGGAAGACGATAAAGCCCTGGTCTTTCACACCGGCGAGGTCCGCTGCAACTTTCGTCTCAAGCTCTCCAATACGGGCGACAAGGGCATCGGCATTTTTCTCATAGGCCGAAGCATTGGCAGGGTCGGCTTTGACGAGCGTCGCCTCAATCTTTTCGACCATGAGCTTGGCGTTCACCGGATCAAGCCAGACATGCGGATCGCTCCCATGATGCGCGTGATCGTCGTGATCATGTCCGGCATGCTCTGCTTTTGCTTCTTTATGGCCATGACCGTCATCATGACTGTGGCTATGATCGCCATGATCGTGCCCGTGACCATCGTGGTCATGATCGTGATCATGATCTTTACCGGCATGTTCTTCGTGGCCATGACCGTGATCATCGTGGTCATGTCCGGCGTGCTCAGCCTTTGCTTCTTTATGGCCATGGCCGTCATCATGACTGTGGCTGTGATCACCATGATCGTGGCCGTGACCATCATGGTCATGATCGTGGTCATGATCTTTGCCAGCATGTTCTTCGTGGCCATGCCCGTGATCGTCGTGGTCATGTCCAGCGTGCTCAGCCTTTGCTTCCTTGTGGCCATGGTCGTCGTCATGACTGTGGCTATGATCGCCGTGATCGTGGCCGTCGCCATCATGGTCATGATCGTGATCATGATCTTTACCAGCATGTTCTTCGTGGCCATGCCCGTGATCGTCGTGGTCATGTCCGGCGTGCTCAGCCTTTGCTTCCTTATGGCCATGATCGTCGTGATCATGTCCGGCATGCTCAGCTTTTGCTTCCTCATGGCCATGGTCAGCGTGATCGCCGTGATCGTGGCTATCGAACGCACCACCCTCACGGAAGTCGAGTTTCTTGAGCCCTTTGGTATCGATCAGCTCGACGATTTTCGCATCGGCTGCGACGGTTTCCAGGGGCTTTTCTAAAAACGTCTCAAGATCATGACCAACCCAGAACACGACGTCCGCATTCTGGAGTTCAGCTGCCTGGGAGGGTTTTAGGGAATAGGTGTGTGGTGATCCAGCCTGATCGACAATCAGGCTGGGCGTTCCAACACCCTGCATGACGCCTGCAACCAGTGAATGGACCGGCTTGATGGAGGCAACTACGTTTGGTTCAGCATGTGCGAAC
>JBCDCU010000153.1:0-8406 GCA_039181265.1 Pseudomonadota bacterium
GAGGCTGCAACTCCAACCAAATCGACAGATTAGCCTGATGGGAGATAGGGTAATGACATTCATTTCGTCGATGAAAAACTTTGCGGGCACGAAGCGCGCACTTGCAGGGGCATCTTTTGTAGCTGCCGCTTGCTTTGCAGGTGCGGCCTCAGCCGACACCTGGAACATGCCGGTACCTTACGGCGATAACAATTTCCACACACTGAACCACATTGCGTTCGCCGAAGACCTTAAAAAGGTGACCGACGGCAAGATCGATATCAAAGTTCACGCATCCGGTTCGCTCTTCAAGCACCCAGAAATCAAGAATGCGGTCAGAAGCGGACAGGCGCCGATTGGCGAATTCCTTCTGTCCCGCCTTTCGAACGACAATCCAGTCTACGGAATGGATTCGGTTCCGTTCCTCGCTGCAAGCTACAACGACGCGAAAAAGCTCTGGGAAGTCCAAAAACCAGCCGTTGAGAAACTGCTCGACAAAGAAGGTCTGATGGTTCTCTACGCTGTGCCGTGGCCGCCACAGGGGCTTTATGCCAAGAAGCCGCTCGAAAGCGTGTCTGATATGTCCGGCCTGAAATTCCGTGCGTACAATGCGGCAACAGAGCGTATGGCGCAGCTCGCTGGTGCGGTTCCGACACAGGTGGAAGTGGCCGACCTTGCTCAGGCTTTCTCAACAGGTCGGGTTGAATCCATGGTGACGTCGCCATCAACCGGCTTCAACACCAAAGCGTGGGATTATCTCAGCCACTACTACGACGTGCAGGCATGGCTTCCGAAGAATATTGTTGTTCTCAACAAACGTACGTTCCAGCGTCTCGACGAAGCGACGCAAAAGGCTGTGCTTGAAGCTGCAGCACGCGCAGAGGAGCGCGGTTGGGCGTCATCCATGTCAGAAACCGAAAGCAAAACCAAAGGCCTTGCCGACAACGGTATCACTGTTGGTACTCCTTCAGATGCGCTCAAAGCCGATCTCGTTGAAATCGGTAAGACCATGACCGCTGAATGGGTGAAAGCCGCCGGTGCGGAAGGTGAAGCATTGATTGGCGCGTTTGGTCAGTAGGCCAAAGAACGTCACATCTGGGCAGCACGGTATTTCCTGCTGTTCAGACTATGCGTAACAACAAGTAGAGTGCGGCAGATGAGTGATATCAGTCTGCCGCGCCTGGAACCCGGGCTCCCGACCTGCAACAGGTTTGGGCGCCCTTTTCCTAACCGGGGCACGCTGTTTCGTCTTCAGATCCCGCCTGAAAAGTCTCCGGTTCCCAAATTCAGCAAAGCCCCAAAACCCGGCACAAGGGTGGTGGGAGAACCGGGCATACGGTTTTCTTGGGCTTGAACACGAGAAGAGAAGCAGGAGAAATCCGATGAGGCAGGCGCTCGATCGTTTTTACAGGATATCGGGCGGTATTGGGGCGATCTTCATCGCTGCGATCTGTGTAACGGTTCTGATCCAGGTTTCCTTTAATCTCATTGATCGGATTGCTCAGCTCACAACCGGAAAAGCGTACGGGCTGGTGCTGCCCTCTTATGCGGAGTTCGCGGGTTACTTTCTTGCAGCGGGCACCTTCTTCGCGCTCGCTGATACGCTGCAGAGCGGAAACCACATCCGGGTCAATCTCGTTATTCAGCGGATATCCGGCAAAGCGCGCCGTGTCATCGAGGGATGGTGTTGCCTGCTTGGTGCGGCCTTCTCAGCATATTTCACCTATTGGGCAGCGAACCACGCATACGAATCTTTCGTCTTTGGCGACCTGTCACCGGGCATCGTCCCGGTACCGATTTGGATCCCGCAGGTCTCTATGATTCTCGGGCTCGTGGCCCTGACGATCTGCTTCATCGATCTCTTCGCCCAGGTTTTGGCTGGACGTGATCCCGATTATCTCAGCCAATCCGAAGAGCTTTAAGGAGCCGTCTGCGCCATGGAACAGGTCATTGCCGGTGTTGTCCTCGTCATCGTGCTCTTTGCGCTTCTCGCAAGCGGTGTCTGGGTCGCCCTTTCGCTCCTCGTTGTAGCGCTGGTTGGCTTTCTTCTCTTCGTCGATGCGCCTATGGGCCTCATCCTCGCAACATCGGTCTGGGGGGCGAACAATTCCTGGGCGCTTGCAGCCCTGCCGATGTTCATCTGGATCGGCGAAATTCTGTTTCGTTCAAGTCTTTCGCGTGACCTTTTTTCAGGGCTAGCACCCTGGCTCGCCCGCCTTCCGGGTGGTCTTCTCCACGTCAATATCGTGGGGTGCGGTATCTTTGCCGCGGTATCAGGTTCGTCGGCTGCAACCTGCGCGACAATCGGCAAGATGTCGGTGCCTGAACTCAGGCAACGCCTTTATGAAGACAAGATGATCATTGGGACTCTTGCGGGTTCGGCAACGTTGGGTCTTCTCATCCCGCCGTCGATTATCCTGATCGTTTATGGTGTCGCCATCGAGGAATCGGTTGCACGCCTGTTTCTGGCCGGTATCGGCCCGGGCATTATGATGCTGCTCCTCTTTATGGGTTACGTGGTCGTCTGGGCGCTCTTCAACAAAGAGAAGATGCCGGAACCGGAGCCAAGCGTCGGGTTTGTGCAGACGATAAAACAATCTGGGAGCCTGATCCCGGTCTTCCTTCTAATCGCCGGGATCATCAGCTCGATCTATGCCGGGATCGCTTCGCCGACGGATGCGGCAGCTGTCGGCGTTTTCCTCTCGCTTCTCTTGGTCTGGTTCAACGGCGAACTTACCTGGGAGAGTTTCCGCGATGGCCTGATCGGTGCCACGCGAACGTCATGCATGATCGCGCTCATTCTCTCCGGAGCGGCCTTCCTGACTGTTGCAATGGGCTTTACGGGTATTCCAAGGGCGCTCGCAAGTTTTATCGGCGACCTCGGGCTTTCGGAATGGGAACTCCTTGCCGCCCTCACCATATTCTTCATCATCCTCGGCTGTTTCCTTGACGGGATTTCTGTCGTGGTGCTGACGACGGCCGTTATCGTTCCAATGGTTGAGGTAGTCGGGATCGACCGGATCTGGTTCGGGATCTTCCTTGTGCTGGTCGTTGAGATGTCGCAGATCACGCCGCCCGTTGGCTTCAACCTGTTCGTGTTACAGGGAATAACGGGCGAGAACATATTGAAGATTGCCGTGACGGCCTTGCCGTTCTTCTTCCTGCTGATCGTCGGCGTCGTTCTGATTACGCTCTTTCCGGACATCGTTATGTATCTGCCGAACCAGATGAACCGCTAGCCGAAGCTGGTTCGTAGGCAACAGAAACAAGCGATGCGTCGCTAGAAATAGCTTTTTGGACGACCGCAGCCTTTTATCAAAGGCCGTAAAGCGTGCGAGCAGCGTCTTCTGAGATGTATTCGTTCTTTAGGTCAGATTTGACCTTCTCAGGGTCGCGGTCTTTCGGATCGCCATAACCCCCACCGCCTGGTATTTCGAGCGTGACGATGGTTTCCGCGGGGATTAGTTCACTGAGCTTTGGCTTTAGCCCGATATCCGGCGTCGTGACGAGGTCGCCCGGAGCGGCCGCGTGTCCGCCTTTAAGCCCTGGCGCCGGGTTTTCGGTGCGCTCGTAGAGCCCGGAGAAAAGATAGGGTTCATCGGTAAGGACTTCGATTTCCATCGTCTGACCCAGCCCACCGCGATAGGTTCCCGCGCCGCCGGAATCAGGTCTCAGTTCCCGTCGTCTTACAACGATCGGAGCAACCGTCTCGATCACCTCGCAAGGAACGCCGGCAATACCACTCGGATAGGCTGTTGCGGAGAGGCCATCCTGACCGTTCAAGGCACCGGTACCGCCTGACGAGAACCAGGTATAGGAAAAGTGTTTGCCGGTACCGCGTTCTACGCCGGAAACATGCGTGTCCCAAAGGCCGTCAAAACCCGGCGCCATAACCCGGTCTGGCACAATATCGCTGAGCGCGCCCATAATCGTCGAAGGCAGGAAATGGCCGACAAGATGGCGTCCTGCGACGGCTGCGGGAAACTGCGCGTTGAGAAGGCTGCCTTCCCTTGCATTGACGTCAACCGGGCGGAAGCTTCCCTCGTTGTTTGGCACATCAGGCGAGATGGCGCATTTGATGCCATAGGTCGTATAGGCACGGGTGTAGTTGAGCGTCACATTAATCCCGCGTGAGACCGCTGGAGGCGCATCAAAAGTAACCGCGATGCTGTCTCCATTGATTGCGACATTGCACTTAAGATCAACCGCCTCACCGAACCCGTCGATCCTCAGTTCATAGTGATAGTTTCCGTCGGGGAGGGCGGCGATGCGTTCACGCATTGCCTTTTCACTTCGGTTGATGATTTCCTCTGAGAGGTCTTCGATATCATCGAGGCCGAATTCATCGAGAAATGACAGAAGCTGTTTCGCACCGATCTCATTTCCAACGATTTGCGAGTGAATGTCGCCGAGCACCTCGTCAGGTGTGCGCACATTCGCGGCCAGCAGCTCGAAAAGCGCATCCACAGGACGCCCTTCATCCTGAAGCTTCATGATCGGGATCTGCAGTCCCTCTTCAAAGACGGAGCGAGAATCGGCAGAAAGACCACGCCCACCAATATCGAGCGCATGGCAGCAATTGGCAAAGAACGCGACGAGTTTGCCGTTCTTGAAGACGGGTGTTGTGATGGTGATGTCATTGAGTTGCGACGCGGTCATCCATGGATCGTTAGTTACGTAGACGTCGCCGGGTTTCACAGTCTCGACCGGAAACTTGGCAAGGAAATGAGTCATGCCGGTCGCCATGGAATTGATATGGCCGGGTGTGCCCGTAACAGCCTGAGCGACCATGCGTCCCTGCCTGTCGAAAACACCGGCTGAAAGATCACCGGCTTCACGGACGATTGACGTGAACGAGGACCTGATAAGGGCGGCGGCCTGTTCGTTGACCGTTGCGATCAGCCGGTTCCACAGGATGTCGAAGGTAATCGGGTCGATTGCCATGGTCGTTCTTCTCAGCTGGTTTTCAGATCTGCGATCAGATTATTATAGCGGTCAACGGAGATATCCGCTTCGCCGTTGATGACGACTGTCGATTCACGTTCTTCAATAATGGCCGGGCCGGAAAGGCGGGTACCGCTATCGAGCTTGTAACGGTCATAGACCGGAACTGCGTGAAGACCGTTTCTATCGGGCAGATAGATATGGCGTTCGCCCTTCTGCGCGGACGTTCCGGTACCGCTCTCAAGTTCCGGGAGATCGAAGCGGGGTTTGGGACCGCGCGCAATAACCCGCCATGACACGACCTCAATATCAGCATTCATTGTGTGGCCATAGAGTTCGCTATAGGCCGCCTCAAAGGCTTCTTTGATGCCTGTGACGTTCGATTGATCGAGAATGCCACCTGCAATCGACGCACGGACCTCATATCCCTGTTTGACGTAGCGCATATCAGCAAATCGCTCGAAGGTGATCGCGTCGCCATGGAGGCTCTTCTCCAGGCCAGCACGGCCCTGGTCTTCCATTTCGGACAACAGCGCGTTCACGCTGTTCCAATCGAGAGAGTCGAGCCGAGACGGGTTTGAGCGAACGAATTGCAGGGCGAGTGGCGCGGTCATGAAGCCTGCCGCGGACATGACACCGGCTCCAAGCGGATAGATCACACGCGGGCTGCGAAGAATGCGGGCGACCCCGAAGGCGTGGACCGGACCGGCACCGCCAAAAGCAAACAACGGAAAGCGCCGGACGTCCTTGCCGCGCTCGATGGCGTGGATCCGTGCGGCGGATGCCATATTCTCATTGGCCATTTGATGGACACCCCAGGCCGCTCCGAGAAGCTCAAGTCCTAGAGGCGCACCAACCTCCCGGGTCAGGATAGATTTCGCAGTCTCCACATCCAATTGCATCTCGCCGCCAAGGAAGAATTCGGGATCGAGATAACCGAGGATAAGATCCGCGTCAGTTATTGTCGGATTGGTTCCTCCACGATTATAGGCGACCGGACCGGGCACCGATCCCGCACTTTCCGGACCGACCTGGAGGCGCTTCATGGCGTCCACTTTTGCAATGGACCCGCCGCCCGTGCCGATCTCGATCATTTCGATGACGGGCACTTTGACGGGAAGACCGCTTCCCTTCTTGAACTGGTACTGCCTGTCGACCTCGAACTCGTTGGTAATGAGAGGTTTGCCATCAACGATCACCGATGCTTTGGCCGTTGTACCCCCCATATCGAAAGAGAGAATATCGTTGTGTCCGAGAAGGGCGCCGTAATGGGCGGCCGCCAGCGCGCCGGCAGCAGGGCCCGATTCGACACATAGGATCGGGTAGCGGCTTGCTTCGTCAGCTTCGCACACGCCGCCATTCGACTGCATGATGAAGAGTTCGCCGGAGAGGCCGAGTTCGCTTGAAAGGCGGTCTTTGAGGCGTGCGAGATATTGCTCGGCGATACCTTTCACATAGACATTGGCAAGCGTGGTGGATGTTCGGTCGAACTCACGGATTTCCGGCACAAGATCGCTTGAAATGGAGACGACGATTTCCGGCGCAACCTCCTGAAGGATCTTGTGGATTGCCTTCTCGTGGGCATCATTGACGTAAGAATGGATCAGAGAGACCGCAACGGCTTCAACACCCTCCGCCTTGAGTGTTTTGGCAACTTCGCGCACCTCGTCTTCATCGAGCGCCTTTCGGACGGAACCGTCTGCTAGAATCCGTTCGTCCACTTCGAAACGGTGATAGCGCGGCGCCAAGGGCTCCGGCCGTTTCATAAAGAGATCATACATGTCGTAGCGGTGCTCACGACCGATTTCGATAGCGTCGCGAAACCCTTTGGTGGTGATGAGCGCGGTGCGTGCGCCCTTTCGCTCGATCAAGGCGTTGGTAAAAAGCGTGGTTCCGTGAATGACGTGGGCGATTTCTGATGGTTGAACGCCGGACCGTTCCATCACGTCACGGATACCGGCAATAATCGCATCATCCGGACGATCCGGAGTGGTCAGGACTTTGCCGATGAGAAAACGACTGCCGTCGTCCCGCGACAGAACGATATCGGTGAATGTGCCGCCGACATCAGCGCCAATTCGGTAGGCCATGGACACTTTGCCTTCTTCGCCCGCTCGGGCATTCGGTGAGATTTCTTGAAAGATCTACACAACAGCCGTTCCCGGAACGCAAGAAGAAACGCGGTCGGTGTGAATGTTGTAACGCTAGCCGTCGTCGTCTGGAATAACCGCAGTCGCATCGATCTCGACCAGCCATTCCGGGCGGGCAAGGCCGCTCACCACCAGGCCCGTTGATACGGGATGAATGCCCTTAAGATAAGTCCCCATAGTCCGGTAGACGGCTTCACGATGCCGGACATCGGTGATGTAAACGACAATCTTGACAAGGTGCTCCATGCGACCACCAGCCTCTTCGATCAACTGGCTGATGTTCTGCATCACCTTATGGGTCTGGTCGACGGGATCGTGGCTTTCAATCGATTGAGCGGTTTCAATAGACTGCGGGCACTGGCCGCGCAGGAAGACCATACGCCCGCGCGCAACAACGGCCTGTGCAAGGTCGGTGTCGAGATTCTGTTCAGGGTAGGTATCGCGCGTGTTGAACGGTCTGATACGCTGATGGGCCATCAGGTCACGCAATATTCTTCCGAAAAGCGGAATTCTCTTCGGTATCTGGAAGGAGCTCCGAGGTCGTGCGGTAGTCGCGATTTTGAAAGAGGAGCGCCCGGTCCATGCGGCCGATAAAGACGTCTTTCACCCCACCGAAAAGGACTTTGTGGGTCCCGACCTGTTTGGCTTCGAGAATCTCGCAATCAAAGGCGCTCAAAGGATTGGACAGCCGGAGAGCACCGGTCGATGTCGGTATCCAATCATGGCCGGAAAAGCGGTCATTATCGATGGGTTGAATGCGGCCAGCGAAGACTTCAGCAACCTCGCTCTGGTCTTCGGCAAGCATGTTCGCGCAAAAGCAGCCGTTTTTTAAGATACGCTCAAGTGCGCTCGCCTGATGATGAATACAAACGAGGATAACCGGTTCCGGTCCATCTGCCGAGACTGAGGCCATCGTCGAGACGGTAACCCCGGCACGCCCTGCCGCACCGTTGCTCGTCACAACGCTCACGGTTGATGCAACCCGGCTCATAGCTTCGAGGAAATCGGCCTTTTCGACCGCGCGTTTATCGCTCATGAACAGACATGCCGGGCAATGAAACGGGCAAAATCGTAATTCGGCCGCTCGAGATGGGAGAGGGGACCTGGCACGGCAAGATCCGCACAAAGACCGCGATAGACCCGTTCCGTGCAGCCGCGGTCTTCCTCGTTAACATCATCAAGCAGCGCTTTGGTTTGAGCGAGCATTGCTTCTCCGTCGGGATCATTCGCAAAATCCGGTGACATTCCGCCGCCGTAAACGATGCGGACTTTACCTGGGCCATCCGGATGAAGGCTCAAATACCAGAAATAGCCGGGTGTCAATGTAATCATC
>JBCDCU010000154.1:0-8382 GCA_039181265.1 Pseudomonadota bacterium
ATACAACCAGTTCGCGAGCGTTTCAGCTTGCAAGTTGAATTAGCGGTGCGCCCGGCGCACCGCTTTTTCATTCCGCGGCAATTAGCGTCGATTTCTTGTTGTGAAGACCCGCCTTTACGATCGGTTCGGGGGCAGGTGCGCCGTAAGCCCAGTTCAAGAGCTCAATCGTGTGGATGATTGGTATCGCCGAGCCATCATGTTTCAAACCATTCGCAATCTGTGTGATGCACCCGATGTTGCCGGTTGCGATCGCTTCGGGTTTGGTCGATTTGATGTTCTTGATTTTGCGGGTTCTGAGCGTTCCGGCAATTTCCGGCTGCATGATGTTGTAAGTTCCAGCCGAGCCGCAGCACAGATGGCCTTCGGGCACGTCGACAACGCGGAAGCCTGCATTACGCAGGAGGGTCTTCGGCAGCGTCGTGATCTTCTGACCATGCTGCATCGAACAGGCCGAGTGATAGGCAAGCTTGATCCCGGTCCGGGTTTCAGGCTCAGGAAGATCAATCGATGAAAGGTACTCGGTGATGTCCTTGGCAAGGGCCGATACCCGCTCCGCCTTTGCAGCATATGCCGGGTCCTCACGTAGCATATGGCCGTAATCCTTGATTGTCGTCCCGCAGCCTGATGCCGTAATCACAATCGCGTCGAGACCACCGCTCTCGATCTCCCGGGTCCAAGCGTCAACATTGCGACGGGCTGTTTCAAGTGCTGCTTCCTCACGCCCCATATGATGAACCAACGCGCCGCAACAGCCCTCACCTTTTGGAAGAACGACTTCGACGCCAAGACGGTTCAAAAGTGAAATAGCTGCATCGTTGATGGTGGGCTCAAGAACCGGCTGCGCGCAGCCGGTGAGCATAGCGACACGACCGCGCTTCTCGGTCTTCGGCTGAAAGGCCTTCGGCGCCATCATCGCAGTCTTTGGGGGCAGGCTCGCCGGAGCCAGATCATACATCGCACCAAAGCGCGCCATTCCCGGGATCGCTTTGATGAGAGGTGCCAGCGGTCTCGTCAGTTGAGACATGCGCACGGCCATCCGGAAGCGCGCGGGATAGGGCAAAACGAAAATCAGAATCTCGCGGATCAGCCTGTCCAGAAAGGGACGCTTATACGTCTTCTCGATATGGGCACGCGCGTGGTCCACCAGATGCATGTAATTGACACCTGAGGGGCAGGTTGTCATGCAGGCAAGACACGACAGGCATCGGTCGATGTGTTTAACCGTCTTCTCATCTGCCGGACGGTCGTTCTCCAACATTTCCTTGATCAGATAGATACGCCCCCGCGGGCTGTCGAGCTCATCGCCGAGGGTCACATAGGTCGGGCAAGTGGCCGTGCAGAACCCGCAATGGACACAGGTGCGCAAGATCTTTTCAGAATGGGCAACATGGGGATCCTGCAACTGCGCATCAGTAAAATCAGTCCGCATGGCATCCTCCTCAATCTACTACCAGGAACTCGGAGCCGTCATTCAGCGGCGGCCATGAGCCCTGGATTGAATACATTCTTCGGGTCGAACCCCTGTTTGATACCGGCCGACAGGCGGTCCAGAGGCGCGGGCTCAGGTTCAAAAACGGAAACGCGGCGGCGCAGTGGTTCCGATCCACGCACAAGCGTTGCGTAACCATCCGCCGCATTGGCGGCATTTCTGACCGTTTCCTCGCCAGCGTCATCGTCTTCCGGAACTGAAATCCAGATGAGACCACCACACCAGTCGAAGAAGTACCGGCAATCAACCGCTTGCTTGATGACCTCCACAACATTGGGCGCAGAGGTCGGACGAACGGAAAGACGCCAGACGGCGCGGTCGCGTGGCTCGGCGATGAAGGTCGCATCGCGTATGTTCCGCCAGAGCGCTTTGTGGTCCTCACCGCGCAGCCGTTCCGGAGATCCATATTCCGAAAGCGCATCAGAAAGCTGATTGAGGCGATAATCGACTTGCTCGGCAAAGCCTTCCACGCGCATCACAGTCTGCGCATCGCTCCCCGTTATCAGTGCTGGAAGATGCGCAAGACCTGTCGCCTCAAATGGTGTTCCGGCTGCGGCACAGAGCGCCTGTACGCCTTTTTCATTGTCCAACCCTGAAAACACCAGAGTGGCTGACTCCTGTGGCGTTGGGAGAAGCTTGAAGGTGACTTCGGTTAGAAAGCCGAGTGTCCCCCAAGCGCCAGCCTGAAGTTTGACGAGGTCAAGGCCGGTGACATTCTTCATGACCCGACCACCGTTCTTGACGATCTCACCTTTGCCGTTGACAAAACGCACGCCGATCAGGCTGTCACGCGCCGCCCCGGCAAAGATCCGCCGTGGCCCTGACACATTTCCGGCAACGACAGCACCGATTGTCGGCTCACCCTCCGTGCCCAAAAGGGCTCGGTGATCCATTGGTTCGAATGTGAGCATCTGTGCGCTGTCAGAAAGAGCCTTTTCGATGTCTGCAAGCGGCATTCCCGCTTTCGCGCTGATCACCATCTCGCCCGGCTCGTAGAGTGAAATCCCACTGACGGCTTCGCTAGAGAGAACATCGCCTGTCTCAATTGCGCGTCCGATCGAGGACCGGGTCCCGCCTCCTTTGATCCGAACGCTTGTTCCCGAGGCTGCAAGGTCGGCGACGAGGCTTGCCGCCTCTTCTTCGCTCGCGGGTTTATGGATGGTCATGCGGCTTCCTGCGAAGACTGGGATGATGTTTCCCGAACTTCCAGCGGGAAGACTTTGGCTGGGTTCAAGATCCAATCGGGATCAAAAACCTCACGCACGGCCATTTGCTGCCGCAGATCCGTTTCGTTGAACTGGTGAAGCATCAGATCACGTTTTTCGATCCCAACGCCATGCTCGCCCGTCAGACAACCGCCGACATCGACGCAGAGCCGCAAGATATCGTCGCCCGCAAGCTGGGCCTTTTCGCTTTCTTTCGGATCATTGACATTGTGAAGGATCAACGGATGCATATTGCCGTCGCCAGCATGGAAGACATTGGCGACGCGCAATCCATATCCGTCGATGATTTCGTAAGTCTTCTTCAAGACGTAATCGAGTTGGGAGAGCGGCACCGTCCCGTCCATGCAGATGTAATCTGCGATCCGGCCTGTCGCCCCAAAGGCGGATTTACGCCCTTTCCAAATAGCAGCAGCCTCCATTGCCGACTGGCTCTCACGGATCGTCGCGACATCATGCTTCTTTGCGATCTCGATGATCTGGGAAAGCATTGCATCCATTTCGTCATCGGACCCTTCGACCTCGACGATGAGAAGCGCTTCGACGTCCAACGGATATCCGGCTTTGGCGAAGGCCTCGCAAATGTGGATTGCTTCCTTATCCATGTATTCGATTGCAACCGGTACGATTCCGGCGGCTATGATGTCAGCGACGCAGGCTCCCGCAACTTCCGAATTGTTGAACCCAAACAGAACGGGTCGGGCACCTTCGGCCTTTGCGAGAATACGGACGGTTGCTTCGGTCACAATACCAAGCTGGCCTTCCGATCCGCAAAAGAGGCCAAGAAAATCATATCCCGGCGCGTCGAGATGATCGCCGCCGATCTGGACGATAGAGCCATCGAGAAGAACGACTGTCACACCCAGGAGATTGTTGGTCGTGACGCCATATTTCAGGCAATGCGCGCCGCCGGAGTTCATGCCGATATTGCCAGCAATGGTGCAGGCGAGCTGCGATGACGGATCGGGCGCATAGAAGAAGCCATCCGCGCCAACGTTGTCCGATATGGAAAGATTGGTGACACCGCTTTGAACCCGTGCCGTCCGGTTCTTGTAGTCGACATCAAGGATGCGGTTCATTTTCGTGACCCCGATCACGACCGCATCTTCCTGAGGAATGGCGCCTCCGGCAAGAGACGTCCCGGCCCCACGCGGCACCACCGGAACACCCGCATCCGCACAGAATTTCATAACCGCTGCTGTTTCTTCGGTTGTCCGCGGGAGAACGACAGCAAGCGGGACGCGCCGGTAAGCGGTGAATGCATCGGTCTCATAGGGGACCAGTTCGCGTTCGGAACTGATCAGACATTCATCCGGAACCAGTTTCGCAAGACCCGAGACGATTTCAGAGCGCCGGGCCATGATGGCGGGATCCGGTTTCGGGATTTCGATCTCGCTCATTTTTTTTTGCCTCCTCGTCATTCGCTAAGTCTTTGCTTCGCAAAGCTCGCCTCTTGCGTCAAGCACCCTAGCATACGCTTTAAAGCCAAGGGATGGAACGGGACGATACGCCACTTGCTCATACATCATCGTCTCCTAATTGAGAGCGTTGGCCGGTTAGATTCGCAGGAAGGCAAATGGCTTCATTTCACGATTTTGAAATCTTCGCCCGCGTCGTGGAAACGGGCAGCATGTCGGCGGCGGGGCGTGAGCTGGGTTTTTCGCCTGCTCTCGTCTCCAAGCGAATGAAACGGTTGGAAGAGCGGCTTGGCGTGCGGTTGATGCAGCGGACCACTCGCCAAATTGCACTCACTGAAGTCGGCCAGGGGTTTTATGAGCGTATCCTCGCCATCCTCTCCAGCGTCGAAGATGCCGAAAATTATGTGAGCCGCCGGTCCGACACAGTCCGCGGCACGCTTAGAGTATCGGCACCCACATCGTTCGGCCGGATGCATGTGGCGCCCTTTCTGAAAGACCTGATCACGCAAAATCCGCAAATCGAAGTGACCCTCGATCTGTCCGACGATTTCGTGGACCTCGTGGCAGGTGGATATGATGTGGCGATACGCATTGCTGAACTCACCGATTCAAGCCATGTGGCGCGCAAGCTTGCCGCCAATACGCGGATCCTGTGTGCATCATCGAGCTATCTTGAACTGTATGGCGAGCCGAAGAGCATCGCCGATCTTACCGACCATCAGTGCCTTCACGCGGCAAGCCAGGATGTCTGGCGGATGACCGGACCCGACGGATCCGTTGCCGTGAAGCCGAATGGCATGCTGAAAACGAATTCAAGCGAGGTGGTGCGCGAAGCCGTTCTCGCTGGCCTTGGTATCGCCTTTCGATCGACCTGGGATGTCGGCCCTGAACTTGCCGATGGCAGGTTGAAGGTGGTGCTCCCGCACTATCGCGGCTCAACGAATGTCGGCGTTTATGCAATCTATCCAAGCCGGCAGTATCTGCCGACAAAGGTTCGAGTCTTTCTCGATTTCCTGACGTCGCTTTATGGCGGAAGCACACCCTATTGGGAGAAGGGTCTCGGGCACATCCTGAAGTCCAGCCAATCCGTCTGAGACACCACCCTCATAACTCAGACATCTCCTACCAATTGGTTTGCGGGAGAATGAGGTTGTGGCGGCCAACCTTATGAATGTCGGTCTCGCCGCACAGGCCCATTGTCACATCGAGTTCCTTATGGATGATCTCAAGAGCCTTCGTGACACCGGCCTTGCCCATCGCGCCGAGGCCAAAGATATAGGCGCGGCCAATGAAGGTTGAGTGGGCTCCCATGGCAATAGCCTTGAAAACGTCCTGGCCGGACCGGATTCCGCTGTCCATATGGATTTCGATCTTGTCTCCCACGGCATCGACGATATCGCGCAGAACATCGTAGGACGCGGCTGCCCCGTCGAGCTGACGCCCGCCATGGTTGGAGACGACAATCGCATCGGCACCGAGATCGGCAGCAATCCTCGCATCCTCGACGTCATTGATGCCCTTGAGGATCAGTTTGCGGTTCCAGTGTTTCTTGACCCATTCAACGGATGACCAATCAAGTGTCGGATCGAACTGACTTGCCGTCCACTCGCTCAGTGAGGTCATGTCAGAAACGCCTTTGACATGGCCGACAATATTGCCAAAAGACCGCCGGTTGGTCTGAAGCATTTTCAAACACCAGCGTGGTTTGAAGAAGAGGTCGGCAATGACCCGTGGCGTCGGTTTTGGCGGCGTGGACAACCCGTTCTTGATGTCCCGGTGCCGCTGGCCAAGAACCTGCAGATCGAGCGTCAGCATGAGCGCGGAACACCCAGCCGCATCGGCGCGAGCCATGAGCGATTCCGAAAAACCGCGATCGCGCATGACATAAAGCTGAAACCAGAATGGCTTTTCCGTGTTGGCCGCAACATCCTCGATTGAACAGACGGACATTGTCGTCAGCGTATAGGGAATGCCAAATTCCTGGGCCGCCTGTGCTGCCAGGATTTCGCCGTCGGGATGGACCATGCCCGTCATGCCGACGGGCGCCATAGCGACCGGCATGGACACTTCATCGCCAAGCATGGTCGTTTTCACCGAGCGGTTGTCGATGTTGACAGCGACCCGCTGACGCAGCTTTTGACGCTGGAAAGCCGCTTCGTTGTCGAAATAAGTGCCCTGGGTCCATGAGCCGGTATCAACGTATTCATAGAACATTTTCGGCACGCGCCGGCGCGCCATGTCTTTCAGGTCGGCAATATCGGTGACGGCGGCCATAACACATTCCCCCCAAGGCAATCGTACGCGAACCTCGGCTTTATAGGATCAAACAGTCACCTTGCCAACGCGGCATGAAAGCAACAAGGTGATCACTATGTCTGCTGCGATGATCCGAAATGGCCTGCAGAACCGGGTGAGCGCTGATGGTTCGATCCATGCCGTGCCCGCTCGTGGGCTTGTTATGGGAAATCGGGGGCGCATCCATGATCCCCAGACACAATCACTCCTGAACCGGCGCTGGGCAACCAAAGCCTGGATCATTTGCGTGACCGACTTTCGTGGCCGTCACCGCGAAGTGATGGGAAATTCTTATACTGAGCTCTTTTTCCTCGATGAAGTAACTGCTCTAGCTGCCGGTCACAGGCCCTGCTTCGAGTGCCGAAGGAAAGCCGCCGTTACCTTCCGGGATCTCGTTGCCACAACCCAAGGCCTCAGCGATACGCCACGCGCTGCTGAGATCGACACCGTGTTACACGATGAACGTCTTGAGAACCGGGGCAAGCGCCTTCACTTGCGGCCGAGATCTGCATTGCCGGACGGCACTGTGGTTGCCCTGGAAGGCAAATACTACGCACTTCGTGATGGCGAAGTCCTCGCATGGGACTTCTCCGGTTATAGTCCATCCAACCTTTCTGTTAGCACGCTTCCCGATCAGGTTGAGGTCCTCACTCCGCCCCTCTCGTTGGCAGCTCTCTCAATAGGGTATCAGCCTCTCTGGCACGAAACTGCAACGACCTGAGGCCTCGCCCGTCTGGCGGCACCCATTCACCACCGTCATGTCTGAGATCATTTGTTTTCGTTCGACAGAAAACGAAAAACATGATGAAGAGCCGACATGGCGCTTTCGAAAGACAATCCGGCAGCAACACCCGCTCCATCTCAATTCAGGATGTCGAGCAGTGATATCGCGCTCTATGCGGTTCTTGTCTTTGCATGGAGTGCAAGCTGGTATCCGCTGAAGCTTCAGATTGGGGTTGTCGATCCGGAAGTCTCACTGGTCTGGCGCTTTATCATCGCCGGGCTTGTGATGTTCGCCCTTCTTGCCGCGACGGGACGCCCGCTCTTGGTCGCGCCGAGACATCATCCGCGCCTTGCCCTCATCGGCATCCTGATGTTCTCGAGCAACTTTTTCCTCTTTTACAACGCCGCATTCTACGTGCCGTCCGGTCTGCTTACGGTGATCTTCTCGACAACATCAATCATGAACCTGGCTCTCGGGATGCTGCTTCTCGGGCTCAGGCCTGATCTGCGCGTTGGCTTCGGTGCGCTCCTCGGTGTCATCGGGATTGCTTGCGTCTTTTCGCCGGAACTCAGCCAATTGTCGTTTGGCGACGGCGCGCTGATTGCACTTCTACTCGGCTTATCTGGAACGCTCTCTTTCGCGCTGGGTAACACGGTGTCGTCGACTTTGAAGGGCCACGATATTCCGATCTTCACGTCCGTGGCCTGGTGTATGATTTATGGCGCACTCTTTATGGCCCTAATCGCGACCGTGAAGGGTTCGCCTTTCATTGTCGACTGGCGTCTTCCCTATATCGGCTCGCTGATCTGGCTGACATTGACCTCTTCCGTCCTGGCACTGGCGGTCTACACAACGCTCATCTCACGCATCGGTGCTGCTCGCACCGGATACGCCACGGTGATCTTTCCGGTCTTTGCCCTTCTGATCTCGACGGTCCTGGAAGGTTACCAATGGCATATGTGGTCAATGGTAGCCTTCGAGGACCGTGGAGATCAGAAGGGCAAAGACCGGAAAGATGACTGTGGCGTATCCAGTGCGAGCCGCACCAATGCGTGAGATGAGTGTTGTGTAGACCGCCAGGGCCAGAACGGAAGAGGTTAATGTCAGCCAGATCAGCGAGCTGATATAGGGAAGACGCCAGTCGACAATGAAAGGCGAACCCTTCACGGTCGCGATCAGCGCCATAAAGAGCGCGCCATAAATCATACACCACGCCACGGACGTGAAAATCGG
>JBCDCU010000155.1:0-8379 GCA_039181265.1 Pseudomonadota bacterium
ACCTGACGGGCGCCACATCGGACACAAAACAACGGGCTGAACGGGTCGCGACGATTACCGACACATTGGATCAACGTGCCGGTGAGGCCCATGAAGCTTTAGAAGAGAGCAACGCCGAAATCGATACGATGGTCGGGTTGGTCAATTCCTATCTCGATACCAATCAGGCGCAATATCAGGCGGAGCGGGAAGACGCTCAGGCGGTATTCGAAAATGCCCGCGCCCTGATTGAGAAGATCGGATTGGACCGGGCGATCAATGCCCTCAACACATCCCATCTCGGTTTCGTTGACCGCGACGTCTATCTTGTTGCAATCGACACTCGAAACGGCACCATGGTTGTCGATCCGGGCGGAATTTACGAGAAGGGCAAGGACTGTCGCAGAACCAAAGATGCGACCGGTCAGCCTTTTATCCAGGCTCTCATTGATGCCGCACGGACTGATGCGGTCGCCGAGGTTACCTACACGATCAAGCATCAGATTACCGGTGACGCGCGCAGAAAACGGGCCTTTGTCACGCGTACCGGTGACCTCGCTCTGGTTGTCGGTTATTGTTGCTGAAGGTTCGAGCCGCTTCGCCCTCTTCTTGGACGATCTGTCGTGAAACGATCATGTTGAAACACTAGATTTGCGTCTCAACATCAGCCAACACAGTTCACGATGCCCCGTCTTATTGGAATATTGATTGCACTTGCCATGTCGCTTGCAGGCCTTCCGGCAGTTGCTGCCGACAAAACCATCATCGCTCATCGCGGTGCATCAGGCTATCTTCCCGAACATACGCTTGAAGCAAAAGCCATGGCCCATGCCATGGGCGCTCAATTCATAGAGCAAGATCTGGTCCTCACACGCGATGACGTCCCGATCGTGCTTCATGACAAACATCTCGACACCGTCACGAATGTGGCGGCGCTGTTTCCTGATCGTGCGCGGGATGACGGACGGTTTTATGCAATCGATTTCACACTCGACGAGATCCGGCAGCTCTCGGTCAACGAACGGATCGATCTGACAACCGGAAAACCGGTTTTTCCGTCGCGCTTTCCAACCAGCCTCTCCTCCTTCAAAGTTCCAACGCTTGAAGAAGAACTCGAACTGATTGCCGGTTTGAACCGGTCAACGGGGCGCAAAGCCGGAATATATCCTGAAATCAAGGCTCCCGCTTTTCATCGTGCTGAAGGCAAGGATATCTCGAGGATCGTTCTCGATATCCTCGCAAAGCGTGGATACAGCACGATTGAGGATCCGATATTTCTGCAATGCTTCGACTTCAACGAGACGAAGCGCATCAGGAATGAGCTTGGCTATAAGGGACATCTCGTTCAGCTCATTGCTGAAAACGCCTGGCAGGAATCGCCTGACGTCGATTTCGATTATCTAAGAACCGAGGCAGGACTTAGAGAGGTTGCCAAAGTCGCTGATGGTATCGGCCCCTGGCTTAATCACATTCTGGATCAGGACCTTAACCCAACAGGCCTTGTTGAAGCAGCGCAAGGTGCAGGTCTCGCCGTTCATCCTTACACACTGCGTGCCGATGCGCTGCCGCCCACTGCGAGCGACCACAACACAGTCCTTGAGGCCATCCTTTTCGGTGCGGGCGCTGACGGCGTCTTCACCGATTTTCCGGATCTCGCGGTCAATTACCTCAAGGCCCGCGGGGAAGATCGCTAACGTTTTTTTGAATGCAAGCCTGAGCGCACTCATTGATTTTGTCGCGCCAGGCCCTTTCTTTGACCTTATTGGAGAGGCTGCACTTTGCAGCAAAAGGGAGATCCCAAATGACCGACTTCTCACTCAACCGGCGTACGCTGTTCAAAGGTGCTGCGCTCACTGCCGCAGCGGGTGCGACCGCGTCTTCAGGCTATGTCCAGCCCGTCTTTGCCGACAATCATCCAGAAATCCCGACCCGTCCTTTCGCCAATCGCTTCGCGGTTGGATCATTTGAAGTGACCACAATTCTGGATGGGTTTGTTCAGCTACCCGGGCCGCATCCGATATTCGGCCAAAATGTCGAGGAAGCCGATGTGAAGGCGCTTGCGGAAGCGAATTTCCTTCCGGGTGACAAGATGGAGATCGGTTTCACACCGACGGTCGTGCGCGATGGGACCAATACGATCCTATTCGATACCGGCAACGGCGCCGTTACCAATCGCCGCCCGAATGCAGGCAACCTCGCGGCACGCATGGCTCTTGCCGGGATTTCACCGGATAGCGTCACCCATGTGGTGATCACGCACATGCACCCTGACCATATCGGCGGTCTTATTGAAGACGGGACGGCTGTCTTCCCGAATGCGCAATATATCACCGCGTCAGCCGAATACGATTTCTGGTCGCCGGAAGAGCGGCTTTCCGGCGGCACCGAACGGGTCGCAAAACTCGTCCAGTCCAACGTGAAGCCGCTTGCGGAAAAGTTCTCATTCATCGCGCCCGGCGCGACCATAGCACCGGGGATTACGGCGATCGATTCGTCGGGCCATACGCCTGGTCATATGGCCTATAATATCGAGAGCGAGGGGGAACGCGTCGTCCTGATTGGTGATGCCGCCAACCATTTCGTTGTTTCGCTTCAAAAACCGGATTGGCATGTGCGCTTCGACATGGACAAGGATAAGGCGGTCGCCACCCGCAAATCCCTCCTCGGTATGATTGCCGCCGATAAAGTGCCTTTCATCGGCTATCATATGCCTTTCCCGGCAGTCGGCTATCTCGAAGCCAAGGATGGCGGTTTTCGCTATCATGGAGCGACCTACCAGCTTTATCTCTGAGCGTTGCCGTTTAGACGAAGAAAACCCCGGCCCGGCCGGGGTTTTTTCGTTTCGGCATAAGGTGACGTGTGGTCTTTTTGATTACGAGATTTATTCGCGAGCGCTTTTTATTCGGCCGCCGCTTTCGGCACATCGTCGAACTGAAGTTTCGCAAGGCGCGCATAAAGTCCGTTCTTTTCAACCAGACTTTTGTGGGTTCCTTCCTCGACGATCCGCCCTTCATCCATGACGAGAATACGGTCCGCTTTCAAAATTGTCGCAAGGCGGTGAGCGATCACGAGCGTGGTTCGCCCTGTCATCAGCGCGTCAAGCGCGCTTTGAACATGTGCCTCGCTCTCAGCATCGAGCGCGCTTGTTGCCTCGTCAAGGAGAAGGATCGGTGCATCGCGCAAGACAGCGCGGGCGATCGCAAGACGCTGTTTTTCGCCGCCAGACAATGTGATGCCACGCTCTCCGACCCGCGCGTCGTAACCCGCCTCCATTGCTTCGATGAAGCCATCGGCACGTGCCGCACGCGCCGCATCACACATCGCATTCACACTCATCGGTCCTTCATATCCAAAGGCGATGTTCTCAGCGACTGTTCCATTGAAGATCACGGGATCCTGGGGAACGATGGCGAAGAGACGCCGAAGATCAACCGGGTCACAGTCGCGGATATCCGTTCCGGCGATCGTGACACTGCCCTCCAACGGATCATAGAAACGGGTGAGGAGGGAAAAGATTGTGCTCTTTCCCGCTCCGGATGGGCCGACGATTGCCACCCGTTCTCCGGGTCTGACCGCGAATGACAGCCGACGGGTCACCACCTGATCCGGAACACCGGGATAGGCGAAAACGATATCATTAAATTCGATCTCACCGGCAGTCGCCGGTTTGGGATTTGCAGGTGCAACGATTTCCGGACGCTCAGCAATCAGTTCCATCAACCGCTCGGTGGCGCCTGCCGTCTGCTGGACTTCGCCCCAGACCTCCGAAAGCGAGCCGAGTGAGCCCGCAGCGAACACCGCATAGAGGAGGAACTGAACAAGCATTTCCGGCGGCAGAGACCCATCAATCACCGCACGGGCGCCCACCCACAAGATCCACAATATGCTGGAAAAGACGATGAAGATCAGAATGGCCGTCAGCAAAGAGCGTGAGAGGAAACTCGCAGCGGCAGCGCGGAAGGCGTCATCAACAGCAGAATTGAACCGGGTCGTCGTCTGCTTGTCAGCTGAAAAGCTCTGAATGGTGCGAACTGCTCCCACCATTTCCGTCGCATAGGCTGAGGCTTCCGCAAGCTTATCCTGCGCTTCGCGCGACCGCTTTCTCACCATGCGCCCTAGCGCGACCAATGGAATGACAACAAGCGGAATGACGAAGATAACAAGGCCCGACAGTTCCAATGACGTGACGGCCATCATCGTCACCGCACCGGCGAACAGAAGAATGTTGCGAAGCGCAACGGACGCGGTTGACCCAACGGCGGATTTGATCTGGGCCGTATCGGCCGTCAACCTCGAGATCACTTCGCCTGTGCGCGCCTGGTCAAAATAGGCAGCATCAAAGGAGAGCACGGAACGGAAGACATCCTTGCGGATATCCGCAACGGTTTCTTCTCCGATCCGGGTCACGAAATAAAAGCGGGCCGCGCTTGCAAGCGCGAGGACGATGACAACACCAGCCATTGCCACAAAATACTGATCGATTTTAGAAACATCGCCACCGCCGGAAAATCCGTTGCCAATAACGCGACGGAGGGCGATCGGCACTGTAAGCGTTGCGAGGGACGCGGTCAGAAGTGAGATGAGCGCCAGTAAAAGGAGCGTCTTCTTCCTGACAATATACGGCATGAGCGCCCGAAGTGGCCTTAAAGACCGGCTCTTTTTGGGATCCTTTGTCATGGGGATCGGCAGAGTTGCTCCGGTCTCGGCTGTTTCCACGGTGCGAGGGTGTGTTTGACGTGTCATGGGCGAAGAATGGTCAGTTGGATAAAGCTGGTTTTTGCGGGAGCACAAAGCAAATCAGCACCTGCCTGGCCAAGTTACGAAGATCGATCCCGATCGGATCGGTGACTTTGCGCCCTCAAACACGGCCCCATATTCTGAGGCCAAACAAGGGATTGCCGGTTTAACACAATAATCCTTGTGCTTAAAGCGGCGAGCGACTATAGAAGCGCACCTGAGAAAAGCACGCTTCCAGACAGCCGGACAGATTGTGGCCCGACCCATTTGCTCACGGCTGACACAAGGACAATTGACCATGAAAAAAGACCTGCATCCCGATTATCATATGATCAAGGTCGTCATGAATGACGGTACGGAATACACAACCTATTCAACGTGGGGTAAGGAAGGCGACACAATGACGCTTGATATCGATCCCACGACCCATCCGGCCTGGACGGGCGGTAACACCCAACTCGTTGACCGCGGTGGCCGTGTTTCACGCTTCCAGAACCGTTATAAAGGTCTTATGGGCAGCTAATCCGCGAGCCCTTGAGGCTGGCAGCTTGGATAAACCGGCGTTCAGCGCCGGTTTTTTTGTATCTTCTCACCTTCCCGAAGGTAATCGCATCGCCGAGGTAACCTGGAGAGCGATCTCTAGGATCGGGCCTAAGCCCGCTTTTCCGAGGCCAAGCGCTCTGAGAACCTGGTGAGCACTTTGTTGACTTCGAGTGCCGGCATTGGTTTCGAATAATGGAAGCCCTGCAGGATGTCGCAGCCAAGCGATTTCAGGACCTGGGCTTGTGCTGCCGTCTCCACACCCTCGGCAACGACTTCAACGCCCATGACGTCGGCAAGCCGCGTAATCAGTTCAACCGAAACGCGTTCACGTTCGGATCCTGCAATGCCGCTAACCAATTCACGGGCGATCTTGAGGCGATCCGGCTTCAATCTTTGAAGCGTGAGGATCGAAGCGTGCGCTGTTCCGAAGTCGTCAATCTCGACATTGTATCCCATCCGTTTCAGTTGCCCGATGGGTTCGAGAAGGCTGGAGAGTTCCCCTTCCAGATTCACAGTCTCGGAGATTTCAAACGACAGCACCTCACGCGGTTGGGAAAGCGTGTCCAGGCGCGCGACAAAGTCCGGATCGTTAAGCCGTTGAGCGCTCAGATTGAGAGAGATACGCCGCATCATCGGATGATCGCGCCAATGGGCCATGTAGTCGCGTAGCACCGTCTCCAACATGATCGCATCAATATCGCCCATCGCCTGCAACGACTGAGCCGTCGGCATAAATTCACCCGGCAGAAGCAAGCCGCGCTCGCGATGATCCCACCGAACCAACGCTTCCGCACCAACCGGCAGGCCGGTCTTGGCATCGAATTGCAGCTGATAGTGCGGAATGAATTCGTGATGGGTGACAGCCGACAAGATCTCATTCGAGAAGAGCTTGCTCTCACTGGATTCGCGTTTAAGCGCCGGCGTAAAGAACTGATAGCAGCCCCTACCCCGCTCTTTCGCCTTGTAAAGGGCGACATCGGCATTGACGAGAAGTTCATCGATATCGGCGCTTTCGAGATAGTCACTCGTTATCCCGATATCGATGCCGATACTCGCCCCGAAGTGACAGACATTGTCGTCATAGGGCACCGGTTTCGACAGTTCGGTAATGATTTCGTCCGCGATTGCCGCAAGTTCCGTTTCGCTGCATGGACCTGTGCGGACGATTACGAATTCGTCACCGCCAACCCGTGCAACCACATCAGACCCGTCGGACGCTTCTTTCAGCACAACAGCCACATGGGTGAGGATGTAGTCTCCTGCCGCATGGCCCAACGTGTCGTTGATCTGTTTGAACTTATCGAGGTCGATGTGAAGAACCGCAATGCGTTCATCCGAGCCTTCTGACGCCCGAATGCGCCTGTCGAGTTCAGCCTCAAGAAACCGCCGATTATGCAGACCGGTTAAAGCATCGTGGGTCGCCTGATACTCGATATCTTCCTTGGCACGGCGGAGTTCGAGATTACCCTCGATCAGATCCGCCTGAGTGCGCTTCAGTGCCGATTTCTGTTTTTCCAGGCGGCTAAATGCACGATTAACCGCCTTGTGCGCCGGCCAGAAGATAAGCAGACCAATGAGGAGGATAGTCACTATGGTGGCGGCCAGCATCGTCTCCTGAATGATCCGCAAAGTCGCAAGATTGGCCGTTGCCACGCTTTCAAAGCCGGCGACGGCGGTCTCCAAACGCGTCAGCAGGTGATCGGGCCCCGCATGCGCCATGCGATCGAGGGCCTCGTCCGCCGCAAGGCGACCGACTGCGTCGCCTGCTGTCAGGACTTCACGCGCATCTGCGATGTAATTGCGTGTCAGGTAATCGACCGCATTCAATTGAGAATTGTCGAAATAGATAGCCTTCAAAGTTCCATTCAGCCGACCAGGATCGGCCAGTTTTTCATGAGACGCTTCAAAACGATCTATGGCGTCTTTGAGGGCAGTTTTGCGTTCAGGTCCGCCTTCACGATGATAAGCCGACGCGAAATAAAGGATTTGCTGACTGAGTGTCCTTTGCTGCCCCCCCTTATTGATCAAAACCGCGTCGTTCCCGGACGCATGGATCGCATAATAGGAAATGCCGTGTGACACACCGGTCAAGATCAGGATCAGGGTCAAACCGATTGCATAACGCAACCAAAGCCGCCTCGGGTCGACAGCAAGAAGCCTGTACACCACCCGATTGAACAAGGACATGGCCCTCTCCCACTCAATACTTCGCCAAGGTCCAAAACGCGTTTTCGCTTTCCGAGAGGCTCGGCGAAAATGCTATTACGTTACGTAAGTTAGACAAAATAACTAAACATAAGCTGAATCATTCCACCCATTCAGAACATAATTCCGGTTTATTTCGGAGGTCCTGCAGAACCAAAAAACCCCGGCGGCTAGCCGGGGTTTTCGTGGTGTTTGCTGGATTGCTCCCATTATTCAGCCGGATTCGCCGGTTCAACCTTGTCGAGAGGTACATAAAGCTCGCCACCCTGACGGAATTTCGCAGCCATCTTCTCCATACCTTCTTTCTGCGCTTCGGCCCGGATGTCATGAGAGATCTTCATGGAGCAGAATTTCGGACCACACATCGAACAGAAGTGGGCCACTTTGTGCGCTTCTTTCGGAAGGGTCTCGTCATGGAAGGAGCGTGCTGTTTCCGGATCAAGTGACAGGTTGAACTGATCCTCCCAACGGAACTCGAAACGCGCGCGAGATAGCGCATCATCGCGGATTTGGGCAGCCGGATGGCCTTTCGCGAGATCAGCCGCATGGGCTGCAATCTTATAGGTGATCACGCCGGTCTTGACGTCGTCCCGATCCGGGAGACCAAGGTGCTCTTTCGGCGTCACGTAGCAAAGCATCGCCGTTCCGTACCAGCCGATCATGGCAGCTCCGATACCGGAGGTGATGTGGTCATAGCCCGGTGCGATATCCGTGGTGAGCGGTCCAAGCGTGTAGAACGGAGCTTCCTTACAGACTTCGAGCTGCTTATCCATATTCTCCTTGATCTTGTGCATCGGCACGTGACCCGGGCCTTCTATCATCACCTGGCAGTCTTTTTCCCAGGCGATATGGGTGAGTTCGCCAAGCGTTTCGAGTTCCGCGAATTGCGCAGCGTCATTGGCATCCGCGATTGAG
>JBCDCU010000156.1:0-8377 GCA_039181265.1 Pseudomonadota bacterium
CGGCCCTTCTCGGGCGTTCGGTGTTTGCTGCCCGTGAAATGAAGCGTGCCTTTGACCGTTGGCGCTCGGCGCTCTCGGATCGGATGCGGGCACTCAAGGTGCGGAAGTGACGGGCGATATCACCCGGATTTTCAAACGCTTTATCTCTTTGATGGGCGCGCGCCTTCTCGGCGCCGTCCTTCTTTTTGTCGCTAATCTCATCATTGTGCGCGTCTGGTCAGAGGATGTGCTTGGTCTCTTGGCAGCGCTTCTTGCGGCGAACGCTGTTTTGATCCAGATCGCTTCCGGCGGTTTTTCGCAAATTGCGACGGTGTTTACGTCAAAATACCGGGCGCGCGGGGCAATGGGATCCCTTTCCGCCTTTCAGCGGCATGCCGCTCTGGTTCGGCTTGTCGGTGCGCTTTTGGCCATTCCACTAACCTTTGCTTATCTCTTATGGTCGGGCGGCGCGTCTGGATTGACGCTTGCCGTAATCAGCGTTGCCATGGGGGTCGGGGTCTATTTCACGGCGTCCCTCTTCTTCCAAGGAGCGCTCCTTGTCGCTTATGAGCAGCAGGTGAAGGCGCTCCTCCCGGAAATCCTGTTTCGCCCGGCCCTCTTTCTTACAGGCATTCTGGTCGCCGTCGCCCTTGGATGGGCGCTTACGGCAGAGGCACTCTTCTTCTACTTTGTTCTCGTGAATGGCGCAGCACTCCTTCTTGTCACCTATTTCGCGCGCCAGGAAATCGGCCGCCTTGATGCGACGCCCGATTCGACAGACCGGAAAGTCTGGAACAAATCCGCCCCGCCCTGGATCGTGACGGCGCTTGTCTGGGACTTCTTCATTGAGTTTCACATCCTGATAGCAAGCTTTATCGCGAAACCAGCCGAGGTCGCTATCCTTCACATCTGCTTCCGCCTTCGCATGCTTGCGGGCTTCGGCATGCGCTCGCTCTATTCGCTCTTTTTGCCGGATATCTATGCCCGCCATGAAAAGGGTGAGGATGTTTCGGCTAAGATCCGCCGCATGCAGGTGATCGGCACGCTTTACGGCCTTGCAGTCATGTTTGGCTTCTTCCTGATTGGCGAGGCGCTCCTGTCGCTCTTCGGCCAAAGCTTTGCCGATGCCTGGCTTGTGCTTCTGATTGTAAGCTCCGTGATCGTTGCGCGCGGTGTCTTCGGCCCTGCCCCTCAATTGATGGCGATGTATGGTATGCATGTGCCGCCTTCGATTGTGATGGGGGCGGCCCTCTTGGTCTCTCTTGCCGCAGCGCCCTTCGCCTATTCCGAATGGGGGATTGCCGGGATCGCAGCGTGTTATGCCGTCTCAAGCATTCTCGGCTCCGCCATCCTCTGGCTGTGGCTTCTCATTGCAACGCGCACGCGCAAGGTGTCCAAGCCCGATGAGGCACGTGTTACGGGGTGAGGTCTCTCGTTCAGACGACCGAGAATTCAAACTTCAGTGACGGCCGATCGCTTGTTTTGCTCCATCCCATAGTCGCAAATTTGAAAAACTCTTCCTTATCATCGAAATATTTCTCAATATATCTCTGGGCCCAGGCTGAAGCTAAACGCTTATTCAAGTGTTCCTTTTTGATCTCGAAAATGAGCGTGTCATCCGTGTATTTTCGTGCGGCTATAATCATAAGCGTTCGAGTATAGGGTAATTTGGCGGTGGGCCGATCCGAGGGGAACTTTATGACAAAAGCGTTTTCGCCTGGTCCTATCTCTCCCCTGAAGCTGCGATAGTCGCCTGCCAAAATTCGGGTGCGCTTTTCAATCACAAACCTCGCGCTCTTTAAGCCAGAACGATATTGAATGGGTTCAAAATGCCAATCAGTGTTGTTCATCGGTCTTTCTGTAAACAATCATATAAAAAGTGAAGCAGTTCTATGGCCTTGTATTCTTTCCAAAGCTCTCTTCTTGCGTTTCATTATAGGTAGGGAAATTTAAATCAAAGCCCTGCGTTCTAACATTATTACCCCCACAATACGAACAACGGTATGAGAAGAATTTGACGGAGGATTGCCGGGATTGCAGGGTGTTGTGCCGTCTCAAGCATTCTCGGCTCCGCTATCCGCTGGCTCTGTCTTCTCATTGCAACCCGCACGGGCAAGGTGTCCAAGTCCGATGAGGCGCGTGTTACGGGGTGAGTCGTCCGATAGCGATTAGACTCATGCAATTTGCTTCATTCTCGTGATTGTGCCTGTCACCCGTTCTTATGAGGGGGTGGGCGTGTGCGCCCTGCCCCCCAAATAATTGAAAGAGCGGGCGGGACGGGCGCAATCCGGCGCTTGCGCACCGGATGAAAACCTTTTTTCACCTATTTCCTGAAGGCATAGTTTGAGGGGTGCGTTCTTTGCCAGATGGCGTAGCTACCCCGCCCAGCGCGCCGCAAGCGCCCTCGCCGCAGCCTTGGCGTCTTCCATGGATTGCACCGCCGCCTCCGGCCCGCCAAAGAGCATTGGCCTTGCAGCGATGAACGTGAGATCCTCGACACCCAGAAACTCCAGGATCACCCGCACATGGGGTGTCAGCATATCGCGGCCATCGAACATGTCGCCAGCCCCATAAGCGCCACCGGCAGTACTCAGGACGGCGACTTTCATCTCCTGAAGTGAGCCCCGCATGCCATTCTCATCGGCAATGAAGGTTTTTCCATTGCGCGAAATATGATCGAAGAAGGCTTTCAGCGTCGACGGTATGCCGAAATTATAGATCGGCGTTCCAATGACGAGCGCGTCACAGGCAAGCAACCGCGCCACGAGAGCGTCCGAAGGCGCAATTGCGGTACGCATCTCATCATTATGCTCGCTCTCAGGAAGGGCGACCGCTGCGGTCTCCAACGCTCCGAAATGCGGCAAAGGCGAGTGCCCAAGATCCAGCCGGTCGATCTCAAGGTCCGGAACCACCTCTCTCAAAGCGGATACGAAATGGCCGGAAAGATCGCGCGAATGGGACCCCTCAACTCGGGCCGATGCGTCGATGTGAAATAGCTTCATCCAGGTGCTCCTGTTGCAGATCGCTGTCGTTCCGATCTAAACCACAGGTCAACTGACACTTCCTGTCAGGTGCATGGTGCTAATCCAAAAGCCCCTCAAACCCGGCTTAAAGGAGGCTTTCATGGAAACCCATGTCATCGAAACCGTTACATTCAAACTCAATGAGGGCGTCAGTCCCGAAGACTTCACGGAGCGTGCGAAAGCCATCAACGCCTTCATTGAATCCTGTGACGGCTTCGTTGCCCGGCGTCTTTCCAGAGCCTCTGACGGCACCTGGATCGATCATGTGGAATGGCGGACGATGGAGACCGCGCTCGCTGCCGCAGCACGGATTGGCAAGGACCTGCATGCGGGACCGTTTATGGCGGCAATCGACGGTGAGAGTGTCGTGATGACCCATTCGATGCTTGAAATCTCAGTTGCCTAAGGAAGGTTGATGCGGCGTTCGGAACGGCTTTCAGACCTCATCGACATTGTCCGGGACGGCAGACTGCACCGCGCCCGCGATCTTGCCGATCAGCTGGAGGTCTCCGAACGCACGATCTACCGCGATATCGATACGCTCATTGCGAACGGCGTTCCGATCGAAGGCGAGCGCGGGGTTGGTTATCTCCTGCGCGAACCTGTCTTTCTGCCGCCGCTCGCGCTTTCCATCACAGAACTTGAGGCGCTGAGCCTTGGCATGTCGCTTGTTCAGGAGATTGCCGATCCCGAATTGCAAGAAGCCGCGAAAACACTTCATACAAAGATTGCAAGCCACGCTCCGAACCGGAAGAAGACGCCGGAGGCTTGGGGCTTTGGACTCTACGCCTTTGAACACGTGCGACGGGGCTTGACCCATATGCCGGTCTTGAGATCCGCGCTCCGCGCGAAAGGGAAGCTTGAGATCAGCTATCAAAGCCTCGATGATAGTACGAGCACGCGCATTATCAGACCGCTTCAAACCGATTACTGGGGAAAGGTCTGGACGCTTACAAGCTGGTGTGAACTCCGCTCCGACTTCCGCGCCTTTCGGGTCGACCGGATCACATCCTGCCGCGAGACCGGCGCTGGCTTTCAGGATGAGCCGGGCAAGCGGATAGAGGACTACGTTGCGCGTGTGAATGGCGAAAAGGATGGCGGTTCTGACCAGACCGATCCAGCCATCAGTGACGTACCGAGACCTTGAGAGATTTTCTGGGCCCCGGGTCAGGCCCGTGGAGCAAGTGGAGCGTGCTCCTGTCGATCAGCGGCTCGATGACGGAGCGACAAACGAGACGATACCAGCCGCTTAGCCCCATGCCCAGAAACCTGGTTCCCCGGGCTGGACCCGGGGCCCATACCAAAGCTTCTGCAAGCACAGTGCTTCGGATCTACTTTATTGTTCGGTTGTGAGCCACTACGAAGCCCCCTCTTGACATATTAGCGATTCCTGATGGATAAAGCATTAGCAATCACTAATGGGTTTTCCGTGAGCAGCGACGACGACATCTTCAAGGCCCTCGCCGATCCAAGCAGGCGCGTCATTCTCGATGCGCTTTTGAAGGATGATTGTAGCGTCACGGATCTAACAAAGCTTCTCAAGATGACGCAATCGGCTGTCTCTCAGCATCTCGCCATCCTGAAGATGGCTGGCCTCGTCGAAGACCGCAAGGTCGGGCGGAAGCGCTATTACCGGGTTCTCGCGGACCGTCTCGATCCAGTTCATGACTGGCTTTCGAAATACCGCACCACATGGGCGACCGGGCTCACCGCCCTCGAAGATCACCTTAACCGCCAACGTAACTGACACGCCTCCTCTCCGGAATCCTCTCATGAAACGCATCAAACACAGCCGCGTCCTCCCCTTTCCCGCCGAGATCTTATGGGAGGCACTCACCGACAGCGCGCAAATCGAAAAATGGCTGATGGCGAATGATTTCAAACCGGTGGTCGGTCATACGTTCCAGTTCCGGACGGATCCGGCGCCGGGTTTCGACGGGATTGTCAACTGCAAGGTCACCAAGGTCGAACCGCCCACACTCCTACAATATTCCTGGGCGGGCGGTGGGATCGACACCATCGTCACATACACGCTCGAGCCGGTAGACGGCGGCACGAAGCTCACCGTCGAACAGGTCGGCTTCAAGCTTTCCAACATTATCCCGCGCATCATTCTGGGTGCCGGTTGGAAGCGCATCCTGCGCGATAAGATCCCGGCAGCGCTTACCGCGATCACCAACGGACACAAGGAATAGAGCTAGTGGCGCTGTCACCGGGCGAAATGCATGCCCGTATCATCGATAACCTCATGGAAAAGACCGGGCTCGATCTTTCAGGCTGGCTGGAACGGCTTCAAAGCGGGCCTGAGACCCGGAAAGACAGGATTGCCTGGCTCAAACAGGAGCATGGCCTTGGCCACGGAATCGCCGGCGCGATCGCACGCGAATATGAGGGCGATGTGCCCTGGTCAAAGGGTTCCGACCTTGAAGTGGAGCTTCTGGAAAACGCTGATGATGGGGTTCGTTCAGACTATCAACGTTTGAAGACCGCACTTTTCGGCCTCGATGCCAAAGTCGAAGCGGTCTATTGCAAAACCTACACGGGGTTTCGAGTACGCACTCAATTCGCGATCCTGAAGCCGACAAAGGACGGGCTCGCAATCGGCCTTGCCCTTGATCCCGCAACGTCCGACGACCTTATTCCCTCCGGTTCGCTCGGCGGGAGCAAACGGATTGCGTCGAGGATCAAACCCGATCTGCCGCAAAGCACCATCAATCGCCTCCTGAAGACCGCTTATGACCAAAACTGATATCACCCACATCCTGTCTGCCTGGAACGAGCCGGATCCGGACAAGCGCCGTGCAATCGTTGAAGCGGTGGCGACGCCAGATCTCGTCTATGACGACGTCCATAAGAAGGCACCGATTACGGGACACAATGCCTTTCTCGGGTTTCTGGATTTCTTCCGCTCTCGTGTGACCGGCGTTACTATGGCAGCCGACGGTGCGCCGGAAATTCTGACGGGTGCGGCGCGCATGCGGTTCAAACTGACTCGTGACGGGCAAGTCTTCTCGCGTGGGACTTATTTCGTGCTCCTCGCCGAGGATGGCCGTATTGCGTCTTTCTTCGGCTTCATCGATCAGGAACCGGCTTGAGGATCCGTTCCTGCTAGAACTTTGCTTTTACCGTCATACCGAAGGTTCTGGGTGCCAGGACCTCGCCGTCCCGAAGAGCGGACAATTGCTGGAAGAACTGCAAGTCATCGAACACATTGCGCACGAAACCGCGAACCTGAATGTGTTCGCCATATTCATAGCTCGCTCCAAGATCCACATTGAAATAGCCCTCACTCATTTGCCCTTCGAAATTGTTGAAGTCGGCAAATGAGCCCGCCACATATTGCGCTTGGACATTCATTTTGAGTTCCGGAATGGGCGACCAGATAATCGCTCCGTTCAGCGTCGCTGTCGGATCAGTGCCAAAATCATTGCCGTCCACGACCTCTCCGGGCGCATCGATATCGGTTTGCAAGAGCCCGAGACCGGCGCGCACGATGATATCATCGGTGACTTGCGCCGTTGCCTCCAATTCAAGACCGAATGTATCGCCGTCAAAATTGGTGATCACGAGGTTCAAAGGTTCGGCGGACAGGAACTGGAAGTCGTCGTATATATTATAAAATCCGGTTGCGGAGAGTGTCAGACGGTCATCAAAAAGCGTTCCACGATAACCGGTTTCAATCGTCCAGACGAATTCACTCTCGAACGAAAAGGGTAAGCCGGTGAGCAAGTCGACACCCGCACCACCGGAATTGAAACCGCGGCGGGCAACCGCGGAAATCGAATGATCTTCGTTAAACTCGTAGACCGCCCCAACTTTCGGGAGAAAAACAATCTCAGTGGTCTTGTCTTCAAGGGTAAGGAGCGGTCCGCCGAACCCCGTTCCCTCTACAAAAAAGTCGCGGCTCTCGCGCTGCACACGTCCGCCAAGAAGAATATCGATCCGGTCAGTCACTTCCAATTCAAGATCGGTAAACCAGGAAAGCGTGAAACGCTCTGACAAGGTATCGAACTCAAAGGGATCGTCGAGGTCCTGATCAAGATTCTCGATAAAGGCACTGAACCCGACAAGTCCGTTTACAAAACCTTGAAATCCGTCGAATTTCAGGAGGAGATCCTGATTAAAGCGCTTCTGCGTCGTACCGGCGAAGTTGAAGAATTCAATATCGTCTGGGGCTTCTTCGAAGAAATCGAATGTGTAGCTCGTGATCGATTGAAGTTCAAACACGTCGTTCAATTGGTATTCGGCATTGCCGCTGACGGTGACAACATCTGTGTCCAGGATCCGCTGGAAGGATGGAAAGCCGATGCGATCTTCGGCCGTAAACGCACCGCCCGGATCGTCGCCGAATATCGAGGTGTCAAATCCAACCGCCCGGCCTTCCTGATACTCCACTGATACGATTGCCGAAAAATCCGGAATAGCATTCGGTTCAAACAGAAATTTTGTACGCAGGCGAAAGGTCTCCCCTTTCCCGAAATCATCGAGAATACTGCCAGGTGGCGGTGGAAAGGCGCCGAACGTAATCTGGTTGTCGAGCGTTGGAGAAATGATGTCGAGGGGGGCGTTGCGCTCTTCAAATTCAAAGACAAGGCGCGCCGCTATTTGGTCTTCGACAATCGGAGAGTTCACAACTGCGCCCGCCCGGAAGGAGAACTGACCGAATTCATTCCAGTCAAAACCGGATTCGACTTCCGCTTCCCGCCGGAAGACCGGATCTTTCGTCTTGACGACAAATGCGCCTGAAATTGCGTTCGCGCCACGAAGAGTGGTTTGTGGGCCGCGGAGAACTTCGATCTGCTCGATATCGAAGGCTGACTGAAAAGAATTGTTCGCCTCGGTGGAAGGCTGTGCAACATCGTCGATGATGAGCGCAGCACGCGGTAAGGTGCCAAAGAGCGCCAGACCGCCAAGATCCGCCGGACCGGCACTGGCCGTTCCCCTGATCGGGGGTAGAAAATCCGACGTCGCGGGTGTCAGATTTGCCGTATTGCGGATTGCGTCCAAGACGCCCGTGCTGTCGGTTTGATCGATTTCTGCTTCAGAGAACACCCGTACCGATGTCGTTGTCTCGGCAAGTGTGCGTGGACGCCGTTCGCCAAGAACAACCGGGTCCAGAAGGACATCGTCGGAATCGGTTTCAAGTCCAAGACTGATCTCCTGAGGGCTTTCTATCAGGACGCTTCCAAGAGCCGTCTGGCGCGGAACAAGATTTGTGCCCGCCAAGAGCCTGCTGAGCGCTTCCTGATCTGAGAATGTTCCGCTTAAACCCGGTGTCGTCAGCCCGCGCACGGTACCAATGTCGTAACCGACCCCGATCCCCGACTGAACACCGAACGTGTTCAATGCTTCGGCAAGACTACCACCAGGAATAG
>JBCDCU010000157.1:0-8363 GCA_039181265.1 Pseudomonadota bacterium
GCGCGCCAAGCCAGTCAAGTGCAGATGACGGAAAGATGATGGTTAACACCATTGTGGATGACCTTGCCGCATGGATAGTAACTGCGCTTGACGAAGACTGGCCCGAGATTCCGGACGGGCCGACGGCACCGGCTTAAGAAAACGGTCCTTTCGGCACGTATCCCAAGATTTGAAGAAAACCAACGAGGAGTAGTCAAACATGTTGAAACGTTTCATCGCCGCACCGGTCGCCGCTCTGGCGATTGCGGGCCTTGCGCTTGGGGGGCTCACCGCAACGCCAGCAGACGCCAAGGATAAGTTCCGGGTCGGATACACCATCTATGTCGGCTTCATGCCATATGGCTGGATGGCCGATAACGGCATTCTGAAAAAGTGGGCGGACAAGTACGGCATTGAAATAGAGGTCATCCAGACGGCTGACTATGTCGGTGGGATCAATCAGTTCGTTGCCCGCGACCTAGATGCCGTTGCCGTTGCAAGCATGGATGGTCTGACCATTCCGGCAGCTGGCGGTGTGGATACCACAATTGCGCTTGCCGGTGACTTTTCAAATGGCAATGACGGCATGGTCTCAAAGACCGCCAAGAGCGTGAAAGAGCTCAAGGGTGAAACGATCCACCTTTTTGAACTTACCGTTTCACATTATCTGCTGTCGCGTGCTCTCGAAAAAGAAGGCATGTCGCTGCGTGACGTCAAGACTGTCAACATCACCGATGCGGATATCGGCCCGGCCTATATTGGTACGGACGAAGTGAAACACGCCGTCACCTGGAACCCGATCCTTCTGGAAATTGAAGATCAGGTGAAAGCGTCAACACGGCTCTTCGACAGCGAGCAGACGCCTGAAGAAATCGTTGACGTCATGCTGTTCCACACGGACACGATCGAAAAAGATCCACGGTTCGTCAAAGCCTTCGTTGGTGCATGGTACGAGACTATGGAAATCATGTCCGGTGGTGACGAGCGCGCTGAATCAATGATTGCCGATCTTGCAGATGCATCCGGCGGTTCTGTTGAATCTTACAAGGCTCAGCTTGCCTCCACGCACATGTATTACAAGCCGGAAGACGCCATCGCTCTTATGGAATCAGATGGGCACAAGCAGACCTGGGACTTCGTTCGCCAGTTCTCTTTTGATGTCGGTCTTTTTGGTGAGAACGCAACCAGCGCGGACTTCATCGGGATCGAGTTTCCGGACGGCACCATTCTCGGTGACGAAAACAACGTGAAACTTCGCATCAACTCAACCTTCACCCACATGGCGGCTGAAGGAAAGCTCTAGACACTAAAGGGGCCGCCGCCCGGGTTCGGGTGGCGGCCTTTCCACACTGCGGGGGGTAACACGGCGCGGCTGGAACGAGCAGGATTTTATATGAAACGCGCATTCAACTACGCACCTAATCCAAGGCTTGGACTCGTCCTTGCAATTGTACCTTTTGCCGTTGCCCTCATCGTCTATTTCATCGGCTCTGAGATGCGTCTTGCCGAGAATCCGGGCGATAAGCTCATGCCGGCGTTCTCGTCTTTTTACGACGCGATGGTGAATCTGGCCTTCACCGAAAACAGACGAACCGGCGAATACATCTTCTGGACCGATACGCTGATCAGCCTACAGCGGCTGCTGACGGGGCTGGGCATTTCGCTTCTCATCTGTCTTCTTGTCGGTCTTCCGATGGGTTTCCTGCCATACCTGAAGCGCACTTTCGAAGCCTTCGTCGCCGTCGTCTCACTTATTCCGCCCTTGGCCGTCCTACCGATCCTCTTCATCATCTTCGGCCTTGGGGAAACATCAAAAATCGTTCTGATCGTCTTTGGGGTGGCACCGTTTCTGACGCGCGATGTGGCTATCGCGGTTGCACAGATCCCGCGAGAGCAAATCATCAAAGCGCAAACACTCGGCGCCTCGACAATGCAGATCCTGATCCAGGTGATTTTGCCCCAGGTTATGCCGAGGCTCTTCGATTCCCTTCGTCTTTCTCTTGGCGCAGCATGGCTCTTCCTGATTGCCGCTGAAGCGATCGCATCCGAAGGCGGCCTTGGATACCGGATCTTTCTTGTTCGCCGGTTCCTGTCCATGGATGTTATTCTGCCCTATGTTGCGTGGATAACCTTTCTTGCCTTCGCCATGGATATGCTCCTTGCGTGGATGTCCCGCACGGTCTGCCGGTGGCGGCACTTGGAGCTGAAACCGTCATGACGCAGATTTCCGTTCGCTCCCTTTGCAAGGAATATGACGACAAGTGCATTCTTGAGAATGTGAATGTCGAATTGCCGGACCATGAATTCTGCATGGTGCTTGGCCCGTCCGGTGCCGGGAAATCGACCTTTCTGCGCATTCTGCTTTCCATGGAAGAGCCGACACGCGGCAAGGTTCTGATTGATGGTGAGCCGATCGACGCGGAGCCGCAGCCGGATCGGGGCGTTGTGTTTCAGCGCTATTCCGTCTTTCCGCACATGACGGCGCTCCAGAATGTGATGATCGGTCCGCAATTGCGCGACGGCAATTGGTTCACGCGTCTTGGCGGTGCGAAGAAGAAAGAACTGCGTGAACGTGCCTTGGCTCTTCTCGGGGAGGTCGGCCTTGGCGACGCGGGAGATAAATTCCCCTCGCAATTGTCGGGTGGCATGCAACAGCGGCTTGCAATCGCGCAGGCGCTTATCATGGAACCCAAAGTCCTCCTGCTGGACGAACCGTTTGGCGCGCTGGATATCTCGACCAAGCGATCCATGCACCAGTTGATCCTCGATCTTTGGGAGCGCAATAAGATGACCATCGTCATGGTGACCCATGACATTCAGGAAGCCTTCACACTTGGAACCCGCATCCTGATGGTCGACAAGAAGCGGGATGATCCCCACGCGCCGGAAGCTTTCGGATCAACGATTACGAGCGATCTCAGGCTCGATCCGTCACGCCGCCCGCCGCTTGCCGTCGTTGACGATGAAGCGCAGGATAGTGACGATGCTGGTTCAATGCGCGAGATTTTCGCGCGCTGGACCCGGGATGCTGCCGACGCCATCGTCTCTACCGGCGGCGCGGATAACGAACCTTCCGACAAAAGACAGGCCGGATAAGTTCCGAAGCGGCCTTCCAAGGTCGTTTGCAATTCCTATGTAATAATGCGGGCTGAATGCTGGATCGAACCCCGGTCTGCAAACGGGATGGCGCAGAATAATGGCGAAAGACGATTATCTGAAAGAAGACAACCGACTTGGCGGCCGACTGTCGCGTTATGCGCGGGTTGGAACCGGGGTCGGTGGCCTTGCGGCCAAGATGGCGGGAAACCGTTTTCTCGGGCTTGATATCGATCGCGACAAGAACGCGGCCGAACTGGCGTCAGCGCTTGGAAATCTCAAAGGTCCGATCATGAAAGTGGCGCAACTGATCGCCACCATTCCGGAGGCTGTTCCGGCAGAATATGCTGCCGAATTGTCGCAACTTCAGTCAGACGCTCCGCCCATGGGCTGGGTTTTTGTCAAACGGCGTATGCGAACGGAGCTTGGGCCTGATTGGCAAAAGCGTTTTCAGGAATTCGACCGTGAGCCAACCGCAGCTGCCTCGCTCGGTCAGGTCCACAAAGCCGTTTCGCTCGACGGCGCCCCCCTAGCCTGCAAGCTGCAATATCCGGATATGGCGAGTGCTGTTGAAGCTGATCTTACGCAGCTGAAGCTTGTTTTCTCCGTTTTCCGTCGCATGGACAAAGCCATCGACACGTCTGAGATGGCCAAGGAAATTGGCGCCAGGGTTCGCGAAGAATTGCAATATTTGCGTGAGGGCAAACATATGCGCCTTTACGCCAACCTTTTTCAGGATGAACCCCTCGTCAGGGTTCCGGAATATTACCGCGCGCTTTCAACCGACCGTCTTTTGACCATGGGCTGGCTCCAGGGCAACAAAATGTTGACCTACAAGGAACATGGCGAAGAGGATCGCAATCGCCTGTGTGAAGCCATGTTCAAAGCCTGGTGGCACCCCTTCACAAAGGTCGGGATCATTCACGGAGACCCACATCTCGGCAATTACACCGTCTTTGAGGAGGATGGCCGACCTGAGGGCATCAACCTTCTTGATTATGGCTGTATCAGGATCTTCCCGCCTAAATTCGCCCAAGGTGTACTCGATCTTTATCACGGCCTGCGAACCGATGACCGTGACCGGGTGGTTCATGCTTATGAGACCTGGGGTTTCCGCGGGCTCACCAATGAACTGATCGACGTTATGAATATGTGGGCCGGTTTCATCTACGGTCCGCTTCTTGAAGATAGGGTTCGTGAGATCGCCGACGGCGTGAAGCCCGGCGAATATGGCCGAAGGCAAGCCTTTATGGTGCATAAGGCGCTGCGTGAAAACGGTCCGGTGACCATCCCTCAGGAGTTTGTCTTTATGGACCGGGCTGCAATCGGTCTTGGGGGCGTATTCCTGCACATGCGTGCGAAACTCAATTTCTATCAGCTCTTCAACGAGCAGATTGAGAACTTCGATATGGCGGTTTTGCAAAAGCGGCAAGCTGATGCGTTGCAAGCCGTCGAGCTGGAGGAAATGAAGGCCGCCTGATGCGGGCGGGGATGTGCTGTTTCACCGTCTTGCAAGGCCGATCAAGCTCCGCTAGAAGCAACGTGAAAGAGCCTTCATGGGATCGGGGATATGACAGAAGATCAACAAACAGCCACAGAATCAGCGATGGACTATCCAGAGCACGAAAAGACATTCAATCTTTTCGTCGGACTTACAAAATACGGCACCATCGCGGTTATTGTTATCCTGATCCTTATGGCGTTGTTTCTTCTCTAGCTGAAGGCGCTTCCCGGTATCGGAAAGCGTCCACCACCAAAGATCTGAAGTCGGTGCTGTCCTGCTTATGTGAGCAGGACGCCAAAAACCATATCGGACCGCGATTGATCGTGAGTCCTCAAACTCCCCGTCACGCCAATGCTCCGAAAATCTGGAGTCCGGATTGGGCTAGCCGTTTGAACCAACCTTGGTTTTGGTCTGGTCAATTGGACCACCGACCCGTTTCAAACCGTCTGCTGCAGGCCGATGACCTTGTTTAATTGACAGCGCCCGCTCATAGGCCTGTTTCGCCGCCCGGCGTTCCCCCAGAATCTCATGGGCAAATCCGCGGTTCGTCCAAGCCGTGTGAGATTTGCGGTCCCTGCGCAAGGCTTCGTTGAAGTCGACGAGCGCGCCTTTGGTATTTCCGATCGCAAGGTAGCTTGCGCCGCGTCCGTTCCACGGCTCGGATTCGCGAGGAGCGAGCGAGATTGCCGTGCTGAAGTCGTCGATCGCTTCGTTGTGACGCCGGTTTGCCTGAAAGAGGAGCCCGCGATTGTGAAAGGCGCGGGGATCCGTGGTGCCGACGCCAATTGCCTTGTTGTAGTATTCAAGCGCTTTGGGTGCATTGCCCTGCTCACGGTAAATGTTCCCGATCCCGGTGTAGGCAACGTCGTAGCTTGAGTTGATTTCGATCGCCTTATTGTAATCTGCAAGTGCAAGATCGGTCGCACCGTTTGCGCGATGAATAAGCGCGCGATTGGCGTAGGCCTGATAAAAATTCGGATCGATCTCGATGGCCTTGTTGAAGTCTTCGAGAGCCGTCCGCAAGCGGCCAGCCGATCCATAGGCCGACCCACGAGTGTTATAGGCCGCGGCATCGGTCGGATTATCGCGAATCACATCGGTCAGAGAGGCAATGTTTCCGGTGGAGCCGATATCGGGGTCAACCTGCTCCAGCTCAACAAATGAACCGCCGGTTGTCGTGCATGCAGCAAGTGCCGTTGCAACGAAGGCGAGCCCCACGCTGCGTCCAGCCAATCTGAATAAGTTCGCCCTTGCCCGTTTCATTCGCCGCCTCTTTGCCCTGAGCGTATGGGTGGTCCATTGATCGATGAACCGCATTACGCTTTGGATCGTGTTAGCAGTCTACGCCGTAAAGCGAAAACTATTGTTCCTATCCGCCGCTCTCAGTCAGCGCTGCCAATTGATGCGGTCACTGGAGGAAGGAACGGGATTGATGCCTTACCGCCCGGCGGTATCTCAATCCGGCTTCTCCACGATAAAAAAGGCTGGGATGCGGCAAGTCAACACGCCATCCAGCCTATTTGAGCGAAATCATGAAACCGTGATCGCGAGGAGGATCAGCGGCGCGACTTGCTCGGCAGAAGCCCTTCGCGTTGAGCTTTCTTGCGGGCAAGTTTACGTGCCCGGCGGATAGCTTCCGCTTTCTCACGAGCCTTCTTTTCAGAGGGCTTCTCATAGAAGTTCCGCAACTTCATTTCACGGAAGATGCCTTCGCGCTGCATTTTTTTCTTCAGCGCTCTCAAAGCTTGATCGACGTTATTATCGCGGACGAGTACCTGCACGCGGGAATCCTATATCTATTGTTGGCGTTTGGTTTGATCGGGCCGACTCTCAAAGTCGGCTCGGCACAAAGCTAGCTGTCTTCACGGCTGCTTGTGCCATCAAGTGCGGTTCGCTTATCAAAACCTTTGGGAAAAGTCCACATTGGTCTCAAGGATCTGCCGAAAAAACGAAAAAATGAACGTCAAGCCCTGCGCGTTGGTCACGCTTTACCTTTCAAATGGTTGACGTGGCCCATTTTTCGGCCTTCGCGGGCTTCGCGTTTCGCGTAGTCGTGAAAATGGGCCGTCTGGTCGGAGACATGCTCAAACCAGTTATGGATTTCCGTGCCGAGCAGGTTGGTCATCACTACGTCGCTGTGCCGCGCCGTATTGCCCAATGGCCAGCCAACGATTGCCCGGATGTGCTGTTCGAACTGCGATGTGGCACACGCGTCCATCGTATAGTGTCCTGAATTATGAACCCTTGGCGCGATTTCGTTGACGAGAAGCCGCGTCTCTGCCCCTTGCTCAAGCAGAAAGAATTCGACGCCGATTGCGCCGATGTAATCAAGTTCCGTCAGGATTTTGGTCGCTACGGCCTTTGCTTCTTCCGCAATCTCCTGTGGCGCATCGGCCGGGACCGTCGATGTTTTCAGGATATGATTTTCGTGGACGTTTTCCGCGAGATCAAAACATGCGATTTCACCATTCGCGCTGCGCACCCCGATTACGGAGACTTCTTTCTCAAACGGGATCAGGCGTTCCAGGATCAACGGCACGTTGCCAAGATCGGCGAGGGCTGCAAGCGGGGTGAGAGTGCTCCCGGGCCGGATCATAATCTGACCTTTCCCGTCATAGCCGAATCTTCGCGTCTTCAGAACGCCGCTTCCCGAGAACACTTCGAGCGCTTGACTCAGGTCGTCAGTACTATCGACTGGGTGGAAATCGGCGACCGCAATCCCAAGGTCGCGCATGAACGTTTTTTCAAGAAGCCGGTCCTGAGAGACTTCAAGCGCGCGCGGGCCGGGCCGCACTTTCGTAAATTGCGAAAGAAAGCTTACCGTCTCGACCGGTATGTTCTCGAATTCATAGGTGACCACATCCACCGTCTTCGCGAATTCGGCGAGCGTTGCGCGATCCTCGTATTTTGCCGTTGTCCCCTCAACGCAAACATCGAACGCAGGACCGGTGCTTGGACAATAAACATGGGTTCGCAAACCAAGCGGTGCTGCGGCAAGCGCGAGCATACGGCCAAGCTGGCCTGAGCCCAGGATCCCGATCCTCGCCCCTGGAGGAAGCGCGATATCCTGTGATCCCGCATCCGTCATGCCGGTGATCCATCCTTTGGATCATCAACCGGGTGAAGACCGACCCGCTCGGTTTGCTTAGAGCGCCAGGCTGCGAGCCGCCCCGCTAGGGCAGCATCATTAAGGCTCAGGATCTGTGCAGCAAGGAGCCCGGCATTGGTTGCGCCTGCAGAGCCGATCGCGAGCGTGCCAACGGGAATCCCCGCAGGCATCTGGACAATCGACAAAAGGCTGTCCTTACCGGAGAGTGCCTTTGATTGAACGGGTACGCCCAGCACCGGCAGTGTTGTCAACGAGGCGCACATGCCCGGCAGATGAGCGGCACCGCCTGCGCCCGCTATAATGACTTTGAAACCGTTTCCAGCAGCGCCTTTCGCGAACTCATAAAGCCGGTCCGGCGTGCGATGGGCGGACACAATGAGTGCTTCGTGACTGACTTCAAGGGTCTTCAGGACGTCCGCGGCACAACGCATCGTCGGCCAGTCGGACTGGCTTCCCATTATTATTGCGACATCAGCGGGTGTTTTGGCCATCAGCTTCGGTGGATTCGTTCGGAAGGCAGAAAGCCCGCAAATAAGGCGATCTCAGCCCTTCGTGCAAGACTTTATGAAAATGCATCCAGCACTTTATGAAAATTGAAGGCGCAGTTTATGAAAATTGGATGCGGAATTTAGCGACTGAATTTAATCATTCCTTACGGTATCGCCTTGTTTTTCC
>JBCDCU010000158.1:0-8354 GCA_039181265.1 Pseudomonadota bacterium
CGATAATCGAAACAAGGAACGAACGTGAATCAGGCAGGATGTTAACGCCGATAGGCAATTTCTGCCCGTTTATGGTTAACAAGATCTTAATTTTGCGGCAGTTCCTGCCTAACCGCCCTGTTACGCCGAGGTAGATGTGAAAGATTGTTTAAACGCGTTGTCATTATTCATCCCGCATTCAGGCGTATTCCGTCTTTGTGGCTGCTCAACTAAGCTTGGATGGTTGGGCAAAGACGAAGACGAATGCTCAGGAGACTAAAATGACTGAATTGCTCACTGGATTGTTCGGCGAAACCCTCGGGCTTATTATCGGCGGTCTTGGATCTCTGCTGATCGTCCTTGGTCTACTGTGGGGCTTTCTGAGAATCAGCAAGATGTTTAATGAGGGCGGCATTGCAGGCAGACCGCAAGCGCGGGTCGGCGTCATTGAAGCGGCAGCCGTGGATACCAAACGGCGCCTGGTTCTTGTTCGACGCGACAACGCCGAACACCTGATCATGATTGGCGGTCCGAACGATCTTGTCATTGAAAAGAACATTAATGTTCAAAATGCACACCGCTCAGACACTGAAGCGCATGATCAAAATCGAGCGTCGGCAGCCCCTCCGCAGGCGCCTACCCCGTCGCCCACGCCTGTTCGAGTTCAACAACCATCGCTCCCGCGCGAACCAGCCTTAGCAGGATCAACCAATCCGTCTGGCCCACAGGTTTCCCTGGACGACGCTCCCGATCCCTTGAAGCGACGGGATGTTCCAGAGCCGCGCCTTTAAATGGATCACGGCCACGCTTGTTCGATCTGACTCTTCAAACTGGAGATCGAACCGAGTGTCGTTAAGAACTCGTTAAGCTGTCGGCGCGAGTCAGATACGCTCTTCAAGGACATTTTTCGAAAGCGCCAAGTCCTTGGAGACATTGAAAGATGATCGGAGCTGACCGGCTCGTCGATAATCATAGTGGGCCAACCTCAGGCACAGAAACCGCGCCTTTGTGCGTACGGCACGACCTTTGGGCATGGTTTTCCACGGAAATCTGGAGGCGTGTTTCCGGCCGAACCACTCGCCTTGGTATCGCCTCTATAGTCGCGTTCATCGGCGTCTTGGTGGGATCCGACCCGGCGCTCGCGCAAGCTATCTCGATTGATTTTGCCGAAGGCACATCTGTGACCGAGCGCGCGATCCAAATCATAGCGCTTGTTACGGTTCTGAGCCTCGCGCCGTCTCTCTTGATTATGGTCACGTCCTTCACTCGGATCGTGGTTGTTCTCTCCCTCTTAAGGTCGGCGATCGGCCTTCAGACTGCGCCGCCAAACCCGGTCATGATCGGCCTCGCGCTGTTTCTTACGGCCTTCATTATGATGCCGGTCTTCGAACGCGCTTATGACGACGGGATCGATCCGCTCATCAAGGAAGAGATCGAGCTTGATGAAGCCTTCCAAAGAGCGTCCGTCCCTTTCCATGAATTCATGAGAGCCAACGTCCGGGAAAAGGATCTCATGCTTTTCCTCGACATGAGCAATACCGAACTTCCGGAAAACCTGGAGGATATAGAACTCCGAATCCTTGTTCCCGCTTTCATGATCAGCGAGTTGAAACGCGCTTTCGAGATCGGCTTTCTTCTCTATCTGCCGTTCGTCATTATCGATCTTGTCGTAGCGTCGATCCTGATGTCGATGGGCATGATGATGCTACCGCCGATTGTCATCTCGCTACCCTTCAAGCTTATATTCTTTGTGCTTGTGGATGGATGGCACCTGGTAGCCGGTAGTCTTGTTCAATCCTTTGCCTAAGACTGGTCTGGAGACCTGAGTTCTAGACCTCGGAGGGCGCGCGCGTACGGCCGAAATAGCGGCGGCGATAATCCTGCAGGAACGTATCCTGTGAACTGATATTCAATATGTTATCGACTGCCACATCACGTTCGAAGCTCTCATTGTCGAGTGGCTCAACGAGGATCTGGAAGATTGGTGCGTCACTCGATTCAGCCATTTTCGCGCCGAACTTCTGGTTCAATCGATTGAGCGCGAAGTCATCTTTGGCAAGAGAATAGGCAATGGCCGCGCGCATGAGATCCAGGCGCGCCTGCGGCTCGAGGGGTTCACTATCGCCCCAGCGGCCACCATGCGTTTTTTCCAGAAGACGGCCCGCCTCCTGCCAGCGCCGCGCGTCCCAGTTAATCGTGGCGCGCAGGCGCTCCACATCCTCGCCGTTCAGCGGTTCGAGAAGCTCAAGTGCAACGTCCGTCTTTCCAGTTTGAGCAATTGCAAATCCCTCGATCATCAAACGCTGTCGCCGGAGAGCTGCCGGTAGATTTGCCGTTTGTGATTTCCGCAGGGTGGTGATGGCCCGATGCGGCTTGTCATCCAGCAGATGGACAACAGCAAGGTCAGCCGCCACTTTGGCACGCGCAGCGCCGCGCAGACGCTGATCAACCTGATGTTCAAGAAGCTCTGACGCCTGCGCTAAAAGATCGAGATCAATCAGGCGGCTCGCCAAGTAGCGAACGATTTCATCGCCAACCCGTCCAATCGGCATCAGGCTACGGAAATCGTAATAGAGCGACAGGGAATCGATGGCAGGAAGATCGTCTGCAACCCCTTTGTGAAAGAGGTCGCGGAAAACCGCTTTCATATTGTCCTGGATCTGAAATGTGAGCGGGTTCTCGTTATCCGAAATGATCGCAACCTCAACGAGTTCGAACGCACGTCGATAATCCCGCTCTTCAGCCAGAATCCGCGTCAGTTTATCGATTGCCTCCAGCTCAAGATGATCCTTGCGCCAGACAGCGATAAACCTCTCCAATTCGTCGATTGCTTCCTCAGCATTAATCGCGCCGGTTTCATGGTCGACAATGATCCGGTGCAACCATGCATCTGCGGCAATGCGGATGTCTTCGCTTTCTTCAGCGCGAGTGAAAAAAAACCGGGCGTCGGCCTCGCGCTGTTCGGCAAGCGCCAGTTCACCTTGAAGAATCTCATAGCGACCAAGATGGTATGGCTCCGGATTATCAAGGATCACATTGGCCAGGTAGTTCTTGACGCCGTTCAGATCATTTGCATGAAGAGCCGCATCGCTCGCTGACAAGAAGAATGCCTGTTTGGTGGCTGCATCATGTGAACCAAGCGATTCTTCGCCGATCGGTGCGTTCCGGTTCGCAAGTTCGTGCTTCCCGATCTTGTTGGCGGCAATGGTCCTCCAAAAAGCAGCATGCGGATCTCTTGCAAACCTTTCAGATCCGAGCGTAACGAGCGCATCCTCATACCGGCCCATCTGGACTTCCGCTGACGCTTTGGTTTGCACATAGGCGGCTTTGTTTTCCAGAACCGGATCATCTTCAACGGCTCTCGACAGTTTCGCGAGTGCTTCAGGTGCGAAACCATTGGCAGCATAAAACTGGGCAAGGCGCATCCGGCTCCGCGCCCGTTCATCCTCATCCGCATTTGCGATTTCCGCGAGGAGGTTTCGCTCATCGGCCGCGAATTCCACAATGCTGAAGGCACGAAGTGTCTTTTGTTCGAGTGGCAGATCATACCATTCGTCTTCTGTGAAGGTTCCGGCTCCAGACGCTCTCAGGTTCTTTGTCGGTGACAAAGGCATACCGTCAAGGCTGTCGATCACAACCTGATTGTCATAGAGCGTCGTGCGGACACCGTCGCCGTTGCTGGAAAAAGCAAGGGCATGCGTCGAAGGCAGGATCCGCAAATTGACGAAGCTCTGCTGCCGGACCAGCCCCCTGCTCGGCGGGTCGGCAACCACGACATGGAGATCGTCCCCAACAACCGGATCCTCCAAAATAAGGTGCCCGCGGGCTTCCTCGAGCGGCACCTGCAGGTAGAGCGCTCCGTCGTCGTTCACAGCGCGACTAACGGAAAGGGTTGTCGACGCGCGAATGACGGTACTTCCAATCGATACAATCCAATCGTTTTCATCAATTGCCGATGAGGCCAACTGAACGCTCGGCAAGACAATCCGGATGGCCTTGTAATAGTCCTTCTCATAAAGCTTGACGTCGCGGACGAAATCACCGGCGAGCGCCTCAAGCGCTGCAATATCGATGATCGAATCGGTCTTGAAGACAGTCCAGATCGCTTTACCGCGCCTGAAGATTGCCGCTGGCGTTGTCTTGTCGAACGGAAAGACGACACGCACCGCGTCTTCGCTGCTGTTGATTGCCGCACGGACGGTACTTAGCCCCGGAAACTTTCGTGCGCTTGTATCAATTGCTTCGACGTTGTTAACGGACGCCGGCTCTTGCGCTGTTTTTTGCGCGAGCTCTTCCTCAGTGCGTTGTTCGCGCTCTTCTTCGGTGAGAGGAGGTCGCGACGATTGCAAGGGATCGTCGCGGAAGGTTTCAGACGCCTCTTCGTTAATCGCAGTTGGCGTATCGTCCAGGATCTCAGGTTGCGCGGGCAAGCGGGCAAGTTCGCGCTCGCGCGGGAAGGTGTTGGATTCTGCGACCTCACGGGTGCCGCTTGCGACCGGCGGCAACGCGCCAATCACGAACGGGAGCCTGGCACCGCCGGCTCCGGTTTTTGTCAGTTCGTCGCTTGTGACATCGACAACATAGTCATCGCCGTCAAAGTACGATCGAATCTTCGCGTCATCGGCCACTGTCAGGGCAACCACGGTTGCCTTTGAAAGCCGCTTTGCCTTGACCGAAGAGACCAGCGCCGGAAGCTCGGAAGACAACGCACTCAGGTCCGTTTCCCCCACCTTATTGAAGTTGATCGAGACCTCATTCTTGTCCCGTTTGAATGACGCTTCAAACGGCACGTTCCAGGAAAAAACAAAGCGGGAGAAGGTGGGATGGCGACCAAGCCGCACCTTCATTGTGGCCGTGACACCTGTCTTCTTTGCTTCAATGGCATTCTGTTCGGCAATTTCCAGCGCTTCTTCAGCTCTGTTTTCGAGCTTTCGAACAATTCTTTCAGGAATTGCCGGAAGTTCACCCCGCCAGTCCGGCGGCAAGAAATCGATAAAGAGGTGCTCACCCGCCGCCATCGTGTTCACACGGACACCCTGATTGAGCGCAAAACGCAAGCCCCGGCCATCGGGATCCTGCCGGGCAATACGGATGTATCCTTCAAGAGGCGCAGACGCGCTGACGAGGTCCACGTCGAGAACATCATCGAGGTCGATCACGAGCACATTGTCTTCGCTCGATACTGTATAATCGACAAACTTCGTGAGCTCAGGAAGCGTTATGACAAGACGTCCATAGCCGTTACGGGTCTCAACTTCCGTTGTTGCTCTGATGGGCGATTGAGCTGCAGCGGAAACCGATAGACAAACGACGATCGTCAAATAGATGAAGGTCGCCAGCCCGGCAAAGCGGATCCAGCGTGAAATCGAGCAAAACCTTGCGGACTGCTGATTGAACCGGGGCAACACGAAACCAATACTCGTTACTAAACCACCGACAGTTTATCTGTGGCACGTTAACGGTCGATTACCCGTTTATTTTCTCCAGCTTGCGATCAGAACCGTTTCTTCTAATCTGCTGTTCGCGGGCGGCGCGAAGTGCAATTTCCACAGTCAACCGTTCCGCTTTCTTGACTTCCATCTCCGCAAGGACAGCCGACATCTTTCTCGGATTCATGGAGGTTGCGATTGTGTGGAGAATATCGAGAGACAGCGCATTGAAGATCTTGGCAGCATCTTTCGGCTTCATGTTCTCGTAGATGGTAACGAGATCCTTGGCAGCCTGGTTGGCCCCCTCCTCTTGAGCCTTGGCTTCTTTCGCCTCCAGCTCTTTCAGGCGGTCGATCTGACGCTTGAGGCGGTTTTCAGCAGCTGCGAGCAATTGCTCACGCAACTCGAGATCGCGTTCACGTTTTTCAAGCGCTTCGCGCCGCTCACCGAGCCTTTCGGCGATTGTTGCGCGACTGGACCGGTTATTCAATTCTTCGATATTGCGCACATTGCCCAGATCTACATTGCGCGGCTCAGGGTTTGCGTCAGCCGTATCTGCGGGTTCTGTTTCCTGATCAGCGTTCTCAGCTGGCTGGACTTCGGCATCTTGTTGTTCTTCCTGTGCCTGAGCAGGCGCAATCGCTATGCCTTCAAAGACACCAGTTGATGCCAAATAGGTAAGCCGGATTGCCACAAGGCAAAAAGCGGCGAGTGCAACGACCTGCAACAGGCGCATGGATCAGCCCCCCTTGCCCCGTATTGCACTGATCCGTGCAGTCGCTTCAGCGGCAAGATCACTAACCGCTCGCGGACTGGAAACGATCTGTGGGCGGGCTGCCTGGCTTACGGCAACCTGCGGCCGCCGCGGCGGCGGTGCTTGTGCAACGCTTGTGATCGCAACGAGTTTTTCCATGAGGCGGTCGCCCTCCTCAAGTTTTTCGCGCAAATCCACGGTAAGGCGTTGCGCGTCGCGCACCTGATTACCAAGCGTTTTCTGATTTTCCATCGCGGCACCTTTGAGGCTCTTGATCGCGCGTTCGGCAAGTTCCGTCGCCGTCAAGAGTTCTGCAATGGTGGAGCGCAACCCTGATTCATCCGACTTTAGGCGCTTCAAGCGGCTGCTTAGCAACGCACAATAAGCAATGGTCGCAATCAAGAGTACGATAATCAAACCTTCAATCAATAGTCCGGGGGTCATGTGCCAACGGCCTCCATATTGGCGATAGCCTGTTCAAAGCCTTGCATCGTCATTTTTTGCGGTTTTAGGCCGCGGGTCACTTGCACGGATACGCGATCGTGAATACGCCCGATCTGTCCTTCGCTCATCGCGATGTTGCCGACCCGTAACTCAACCGGGTCGCTTGGCTTTGTACGAAGCAACAATGTCTGTCCCACCTTCAAATCGACGATTTCAAAAAGCGGGATGTTCTTTTCAAAAAGGATTGCTTCAACCTCGACGCTTGCCGCATTGACCTGGGTCGCGAGATGACGTTCCCAATCCAAGTCGCGGCCGAACTTCTCACCGACGAACATTTGCAGCAGGAGATGCCGGATCGGTTCGATCGTTTCATAAGGCATCATAAATTCGACGTTGCCGCCGCGGTCTTCCATATCGATGCGGAAACGCGCGAGAACCGCGGCATTTGATGGCCGGGTCAACGCGGCGAAGCGCGGGTTTGTCTCCATGCGCTCCAAATTGAAATTTACATTGGTCACAGGTTCGAATGCGATTGCCGCGTCGGCGAGCAGGCGTTCAACGAGCTGCTGAACAAGATTGAGTTCAATGGCCGTATAAGGACGTCCCTCGACCCGCGCCTTACCGCCGCCACGCCCTCCCCCAAGGAGGACATCAACCACTGTGTAGATCAGCGGGGAGTCGATTACGACAAGGCCGAAATTATCCCACTCTTCAGCGCGAAAAACCGACAGGATTGCGGGCAATGGAATCGAGTTCAGATAGTCCCCGAAACGCACCGACGTGATTGAATCAAGTGATATCTCAACATTGTCAGACGTCATGTTCCGGAAGGATGTGGTCGCAAGCCGTACGAGACGGTTGAACACCACTTCGAGCATTGGAAGACGCTCATAAGAAACCAATGCGGAACTGACCAAAGCACGGACACCGCTTTGATCGGCGCTCAACAATTCATCGGCCCTGAAGCCCATGAGATTGTCGACCTCGATCTGGTTCATCAAACGGTCGGAGTTCTGCTGATTTGCGTCAGCATCGTCCTCCATAAGACTTGCCCATTGCGCAGTGAGCTCGCTTGCGTCGCCAGCTCCCTGCTCTTCCAGGGCCTCGCCCCAAATGGCGGCTAAGTCTTCGTCTCCAAATTCCTCTTCCACGGATCAGCCCTGTTCCGGCGGCCTCTGAACGGCCGCTCTATTGAATGATGATTTCTTCAAAAAGGATCTTGCGAACTTCGACGGGGTAGACAGCAACGTTAATACGTTTCCTCAGCTCTTCCTTCAGCCTGAAGATGCCGGCCGATCCTTCAATGTCGGTGGTGCGAAGCTCACGCAGATAAACCTGAAAGGCATCAAGCACGCGCGGCATGTAAGGTTCGATTTCCCGAATTTCCGATTCGTCGCGCAGCTCAAGCGTCGCCTTGATTTTGAGGTATTGCTGGCGCCCGGCGACATTCGCGAGGTTTACGGTCACCTCGGGCAGCGTAAAGAAAACCACGGGTTCGGGTTCAGGCGGCGGCGCGACCGAAGATTCGCCCCCCGTAACATCACCTCCTTGCGGCAAGAGGAAGACGTAAGCGGCCCCGCCTCCCCCAACCAGCAACAAAGCGACGACGCCAATGATGATAAAGAGCTTGAGCTTGCTCTTCTTGGGCGCATCTGCCGCTTCTTCCCCAATCTCTTCCTGATCGACCGCTTCGTTCGCCATGTTTCCGCCCAGAGGCTGCCTTTTTGTGTTCGAGACCGAAGGCCGTA
>JBCDCU010000159.1:0-8337 GCA_039181265.1 Pseudomonadota bacterium
CCGATCAGGTCATCGACAACGCCCGGATCTGCAAGTGTGGAAGTATCGCCAAGATTGGAGAAATCGTCTTCCGCGATCTTCCTCAGGATACGGCGCATAATCTTGCCTGACCTCGTTTTGGGCAGTCCAGGCGCGAACTGGATCAAGTCGGGCGATGCGATCGGGCCGATTTCCGTGCGCACATGATTGCGCAGGGTCTTGCGCAAATCGTCCGTGGCTTCGATGCCGTCCATAAGCGTGACGTAGCAATAGATACCTTGCCCTTTGATATCGTGCGGATATCCCACCACGGCGCTCTCGGATACAGCACTATGGGCCACAAGAGCGCTTTCCACTTCCGCCGTGCCCATCCGGTGACCGGACACGTTGATCACATCATCGACGCGGCCGGTTATCCAGTAATACCCATCGCCATCTCTGCGGCAGCCGTCGCCTGTGAAGTATTTGCCTTTGTAGGTCGAGAAATAGGTCTGCACGAAACGCTCATGATCGCCGTAAACGGTTCGCATCTGCCCCGGCCAGGAATCGATAATGCAAAGATTGCCGTCAGTGGCGCCCTCGAGCGGGTTTCCCTCATTGTCGACGAGCTGCGGCTGAATGCCGAAAAACGGTGTGGTTGCAGACCCCGGTTTCAGATCCGTCGCTCCGGGAAGCGGCGTTATCATATGCCCGCCCGTCTCCGTCTGCCACCAGGTATCGACGATCGGGCAGCGGCCATCGCCCACGACATTGTAGTACCACTCCCAGGCTTCCGGGTTGATCGGTTCGCCAACGGTACCCAGAAGTTTCAAAGAAGAGCGGGACGTTTTCTTGACCAGCTCTTCACCGGTTTGCATGAGGGCGCGGATCGCAGTCGGCGCGGTGTAAAAGGTGTTGACTTGATGCTTGTCGCAGATCTGCCAGAAGCGGCTATTGTCCGGATAACTCGGCACACCCTCAAACATCAGCGTGACGGCGCCATTCGCAAGAGGTCCGTAAACGATGTAAGAATGCCCGGTCACCCAGCCGACGTCGGCCGTGCACCAGTAGATGTCCCCGTCGTGGTAATCGAAAGTGTATTCGTGGGTCATCGACGCCCAGACGAGATAACCGCCCGTTGTGTGAAGGACCCCTTTCGGCTTACCGGTCGAGCCCGATGTGTAGAGGATGAAAAGCGGATCTTCCGCATTCATTTCTTCCGGCGGACAATCATCCGACGCTGCGGCGACAGCTTCGTGGTACCAGATGTCACGACCCGGCTCCCACTCTATTGCGCCTTTTGTGCGTTCAACCACCAAGACCTTGTCCACATGGATGTCCTGGATTGCAGCCAGTTCGATTGCATTATCAACATTCTTCTTCAGTGGCACTTTGCGGCCGCCCCGCAGCCCCTCGTCTGACGTGATCACAAAGGTCGATTCGCAACCAACGATACGATCGGCGAGTGCGTCAGGGGAGAAACCACCGAAGACGATGGAATGAACCGCGCCAATGCGCGCGCAAGCAAGCATCGCGTAGGCCGCTTCGGGGATCATCGGAAGATAAAGCGTGACGCGGTCACCTTTCTTGACCCCATTTGCCTTCATGGCATTGGCAAGGCGACAGACATGACCATGAAGCTCACGATAGGTGATTTTCAGGTCTTCAGACGGATCGTCGCCCTCCCAGATGATTGCCGTCTGATCACCGCGGGTGGCCAAGTGGCGGTCGATGCAGTTAGCACTGACATTCAGCGTGCCATCCTCGTACCATTTGATGGATACATCAGGATACGCGAATGTCGTGTTCTTGACCTTGCTGTAGGGTTTGATCCAGTCGAGGCGTTTGCCCTGTTCGCCCCAGAAGCCGTCCGGGTCTGAAACACTCTGCGCATACATCTCGTTGTATTTTGCTTTGTTCGCATGCGCGTTTTCTGCCCAGTCAGCACTGACTGGATAAATCTTCTCCCCGGACATGAAATCCTCCGCGTTAGGGCCGCCTTCCATCGCTGCAGAGCCTCCACCCTATTCGCAGCGCACGCAGACCTTAATGCTGTATATTTCCTTAGTCCATTAGACTTACAGGGGAATTCCTCTGGTTGAACAGGGCATTTTGCGCCAGCATTACCGGGCCATTCCGCCTTAGCTTTTCTTGATCTTGAAGAACAAAACTCCGTCCATTTGAGAGCTCTCGATCAAGTCGTTACCCGATTCATTGCAGAAGTTCGGTATGTCGATCACCGCAAGGGGATCGGTCGCAAACACCTCGAGTACTGCACCTGGTTCGAGCGCTTTCATGGCTTTGCTGACTTTCAAGACCGGAAGCGGACACTTAAGCCCCTTCACGTCAAGCGTCGATGCCGCCATGCCACTCTCCTATCCACGTGCTGCCAATCCAAGCAGATAAGCTCAGATGTATTCCTTCTTGCCCGACATCCTCCTCAACAGACAAGCGCCCGTTTCGCAAGCCCATCCTCGCGCGAACCCGTTTTTATTGTGGCGATCCGCTGGAATGTCTGATTATGCTCACCTATCAAAAAGTTGATGAGATGTTTAGGGCGACTCTCTTACCTTCCCTTGACGTAAAGGTCATTTATGAGTCAAGAGAGCTGCCTGAATGTGCGGGGAGGCATCAGACATCTCAATCGGCTGATGGACTAAGCGCAGGCAGAATGCAGCGAGAGGCAAGACCTTTTTCCGCGTTCTCCTATCGCACCGCATCGGCCGCAACATGAGAATGAGGAGGAAGGAATGGGTCTCCTATCGAGGATCAAGACCGAATACATCTACCTGACATCGGCACTCAGGACGCTGAAGCGTACGACCAAAGTCGCGAAGAACAAGGAGTATACGTTCTCGCACCTTATGGTTGACCTTGCGGAGGAATTCGGTGACCGCCCTGCGCTAGTCTCAGAGGCGGAGACCTATACGTATGCGGGGCTCAACCGACGCGCCAATCAATATGCCCGGTGGGCGCAAGCTCAGGGCGTTGAAAAAGGCGATTGCGTTGCTCTTCTGATGCCGAACCGACCGGAATATGTTGCAGCCTGGCTCGGCGTTTTGAGGGCCGGCGGCGTATGCGCCCTTCTCAACACGAACCTGAATGGGGCTTCACTCGCCCATTGCATCAACATCGTGCACCCGAAAGCCGTTATCGTGGAAGGCTCTCTGGCCGATTCCTATGAAAGTGCCCGAGAACATCTCGATGACGATAAGCACGCCTGGTCTTACGATGGCGGTCAATTCGCCTCCTTGAATGAGGCGCTTGAAGAAACTTCGGATGCAGCCCTGACTGGCGGTGAAGTCGTAAACATCACCAATTCGGACAAAGCGCTCTACATCTACACGAGCGGAACCACGGGTCTGCCCAAGGCAGCCAACATCATCCACTATCGTGTTATGGCCATTATGAACGGGTTCTCGGCGGCGACGAAAGCCACGGCCGATGACAAGATGTATGTTTGCCTGCCGCTATACCATACGGCAGGTGGCGTCATGGCGATCGGCATTGTTCTGACCGTCGGCGGCTCGGTTCTCATCCGGGACAAATTTTCAGCAAGCCACTTCTGGGATGACATCATCGATAACGACTGCACCATGTTCCAGTATATCGGCGAGCTCTGCCGGTATCTGTTAAACAGCCCGGTCCACCCGAAAGAAAACAAACACAAGCTGCGCCTCATCGACGGAAACGGCCTGCGCCCTGACATTTGGGAAGAGTTCCGCGACCGTTTCAAAATACCTTTCATTCTCGAATGGTACGCGTCGACGGAAGGCAACACCGTCTTCTTCAACTTCGACCAGAAAGTCGGCGCTATCGGTCGGATCCCGAAATGGGCGGAAAAGCGTTTCGTGACAAAAGTCGTGAAGTACGATCAGGACAACGAAGCTCCGTTACGCGGCCCGGACGGTAAGCTTGTTGAATGCGCACCGAACGAAGTGGGCGAGGCCATCTCGCAAATTCTCGATGACCCGACAAAGCCTTCTCAGCGCTTCGAAGGTTACGCCGATAAGGCGGCAACCGAGAAGAAGATCATCCGGGACGCTTTTGAACCGGGCGATGCCTGGTTCCGCTCGGGCGATCTCATTCGCAAGGACGAACTCGGATACTTCTATTTCATCGATCGGATCGGCGACACGTTCCGCTGGAAAGGTGAAAACGTTGCAACATCCGAAGTCGCCGAAGCGCTGAGCACCTATGAAGGCATCAATGAAGCCAACGTTTACGGCGTTCACGTTCAGGGCAAAGACGGCCGGGCGGGGATGGTCTCTTTGGTCGTTAACGAACACTTCGACCTCTCCGATTTCCGCGATCATGTGGGCGCTTCGCTTCCTGAATATGCGCGGCCGATTTTCTTGCGGATGCAGGAGACGATCGAAGCAACGGGAACCTTTAAACAGCGCAAAGTTGACCTGGTGAAAGAGGGCTTCGATCCAACCAAGATTGAAGACAAACTTTACTTCAATCATCCACAGGAACGCGCTTTTGTGCAGATCGAACCTGCACTTTATGACGAAATACAAAATGGCGGGCTGAGATTCTAACAACGAGCCCTGATGCGCGCCCGGCCAATCCAGCCGGGCAAATGGGATTGCTGTGAACACGATTGAGACACTTGACGACGTCGCGCGTGGCCTCGCCACTTTGAGATCCTTGGACCCAAGTCTCGAAGCTGTGATCTTAGCGGCGGGCGACGTGCCCCTACGAAGACGCGAGGCGACGCTCAAAAACCTTGTTCGCATTGTTGTCGGCCAACAAGTGTCTGTCCAAAGTGCTGCTGCGATCTTTGGGAGGCTTGAGACGATTATCCCGCTCAATGATGCGGGCGCAATCTGTCAGGCGACAGATGAAGACTTTCGAACTGCGGGTCTCTCAAGACCGAAGGTGAAAACGGTGCGGGCAATCGGTCTCGCGGCACGCGATGGCAATCTCGATTGCGCCGCGCTCAAAGGAAAGCCACTCGAAGAAACCTATGAAACGCTCACTGCTATCCACGGTGTCGGGCCCTGGACAGCAGAAATCTTTGCTCTGTTCTGCCTCGGCCACCCGGACATTTTTCCGGCCGGAGATATTGCTCTTCAGGTAGCGGTGAAAGACGCTTTCAAGCTTGATGAGCGCCCGGATCGCTCAGCGCTTGCAAGTTTCTCGGAGAAATGGGCGCCCTACCGTGGGGTCGCCGCCCGCCTGTTTTGGGCCTATTACGCGGTGCAAAACAAACGCAAATCAGCCCTTCCCGCTTAACATCAGACAAATAAATTTAAGTTTTCCGTAAGATTTTGTTGCCCTGACGCAACAAAATCCCGGAATTCTGCCGGTAGCGCAGCTTTCAAAACCACTGTGATCACCTGAAATGTTATTAACAGGTGTTAACTTTTGTGCGCCGGGAAGTCGGGAATTCGAGGGGTTGGATATGACGCGCATCTGCAGAACACACGTAATTGCACTCACCGTATCAACGGCACTCACCGCCGCGACGCCTGCGCTCGCGCAGTTCGAAATCACAGTCGGTGGCTTCATGGATCAGTTTCTGGGATTCGATGACGGTGGCGGTGCCGTCACTGACGAATGGGGGTTTAACGATGGCGACGACAACGAATTGATCTTTGATTTCCGCGGCACGACCGACAATGGACTGACTTTTGGTGGAACTGCAGATAACGGGCTTACGTTCGGCGATCGGATCAATCTGGATGATGCACCAGCCGACGAAATAGACGAATCCTTTTTGTTCATTGCTGGAGACTTCGGGCGGATCATCGTTGGAAGCGAGAACGGCGCCTATGTAACAACCGGTCAGGAACAAACCTCTGTCACATCGGAGTCTGGCGGAGCTGCCGATTTCTCGGTGGGTCTTGGCGACTACAATCTGACAACCTTCCGCTCCGAAGGTATCACCTACTTCACCCCGAGATTGTTCGGTTTTCAGTCCGGTGCCCGTTATGCCGGCGGCATCGGGTATGAAGTCGAATCCTCGAACGGCAGTTTCAGCGAAGAAGACGTTTTTCTGCCCGATGGATTTGGCGTTCCCGGTGTGGAAACCGCTGGTGTGTTCGCCGGATTTGCAACGGATATTCTCACTAATGATTTGAGTGTCGATCGTACACGGGCCGGAGCAATCTTTGCCCTCGAGAAAATCCTTGGCGGCCAAATCTACAGTGACAAGACGGCCGGTTACATTACGACTGCGCTTACCGGTCGGGTGGGCTCACTCGATCAGGAACAGATCAGCCATATTCGAACGAGCACCCCAGCCTTCGGCGCTGGTGCAATCACTGACACAACTTACGCTTCAACGTTCGATTCGGTCTATGCCGGGTTCGAAGTCGGTGCGGGATACACCTTTGTCCGTCGATTTGGCGAAGGCTATTACTCGACACTCGGGATCAGCGGCAAGATTGGCGGTACGAATTACAACTTTGACGCCTGGGACTCTGTCACCGCCCTCGGACTTGGAGGCGCGCTCAACCTCGATGAAGAACTGACGATTATCGGAAACGAGTTCCTGGTAACCGGGGAAGTGCAATTGCGGGCGACGATCGGCTACGAGAAAATTACAGCAGGCATCAACGTCAGCTACGATTTTGGAGAGCCCTCAATCGGGTTTGTTCGCGATGGCTTTACAGGGTCCTCCGTTAATGTTGACGGCGCCAGCACATTCGGTGGAGGTCTGTTCCTGAGCATGAACTTCTGACCGGGTTCAGCTCGCCAAGCGCCTTGCGGCACTCTAGAGTTACGCCCCAATCTGTCCGATTACTGCGTAGCTGCGGGGTGAGATGTGTCGAAAAGCCGATATGACGATTTTCCATATCCGGAGCGAAATCCGGCCGATGAAAAAACGCGTCTGCTTGTCGGTTCGCCTTCAGACCTAACCGAGGTCGATCACCATTGTTTCCACGCCCAACGCGACTGGTCGGCGGGCGTGAATGTGCTTGTGGCGGGTGGCGGGACCGGCGACGGGCTCATTATGATCGCCCAGCAATTGAGCGATTTCGAGATTCCGCGTGAGATCACTTATATCGATCGATCACGCGAAGCTGCGAAAATAGCAGAAGAACGGGCGCGGATACGCGGACTTCATCAGATCCGCTTCATTGTCGGGGATCTTCTCGAAGACACGAGCCTTACCGAATACGACTATATTGATTGCTGCGGCGTTCTTCATCACCTGGAGCACCCGGAAGCCGGGATGGCCCGTCTTGCGGCTGTCCTCAAAGACGGTGGAGGGCTCGGAGCAATGGTCTATGCTCCGCTCGGGCGCAGCGGTGTTTATGACATGCAGTCCGCTTTGCTCACACTCTTCTCCAAGCTTTCACCCGACCGGCAGGTGGAGGCTGCGAAGACAGTCCTCACGCATTTGCCGAAAACGAACCGCCTGTCACGCAATCCGTTCGTTGGTGACCACAAGAGAAGCGCCTCTGGTCTCTTCGATCTCCTGCTCCATACACAGGATCAGCCGTTTTACGCCGACGAAGTCATCGAACTTGCAGAGAAAAGCGGGCTTTCATTTGAGACTTTCATTGCACCGGCAGCTTATGACGCGCGGAATTTTCTTCCCGATGATCCCACCACGCGAAAGGCTTTCGAGCGCCTTACCCTCCATAAACAGGTGAGGATCGCGGAGGAGCTTCTTGGCTCGCTGTCGCGCCATGTTTTCTATGCAACCAAAACCTCCTCGCGCCACAAGGCCTTTGAATGGGACGATGCACTTCAGCTCATCCCCCACTTTAACCAGTTAAACGGAGGTGACCTCGCGCGCCACGTGGAAGGCGGAAAGCCGATTGAGGCCACGCTCTACGGCCATCAATTCAGCAGGACATTCCAAATAGAGAGCGCATCCTTTCTCGCCCTTATAGACGGTCGTCGCTCACTTGGCGCGATACTGGAACAAGCCGGGCGCAAAAAACTCGGCAAATCCTTGAAAGAAGATCTGTCTTTTCTTGTCGACATCAATCAGTTGCGTCTGTCATCGCTTGCGGCTCCACCACCCCAGGATTGACTGCGTCACGAAATTCGATTGACGGATCGCGCGACCTGTCCTTTGTTTGCACTCTCTCAATCGGAGTGATTCATGCCACACGCCCCCCTTGACGGTCCTCGCCACGAAGCCTCATCCGGCACTACCAAATCATTGGTCATTCTTACTCACGGATACGGGGCCAGCGGTCACGATCTGATCGAGCTTGGAAAGCAATTGGCTCCGGCCTTCCCAAACACGACCTTCGTCGCGCCGAACGCGCCGGAACCCTGTGCAATCGCGCCGGAGGGCTATCAGTGGTTCCCGCTCTCGCCGAACCCACCTGGAAGTTTCCGGCCGCCTGAAGAGTATTATGGCGGGGTAGAGAGCGCGGCCCCGGTATTCAACGATTTCCTCGATCGTGA
>JBCDCU010000160.1:0-8321 GCA_039181265.1 Pseudomonadota bacterium
CGGGTGAATTATGATTAATAATGAGTTGAAGCGGGTGTATACTGAGTTGTGGTAAATGAATACTTATAAGAGAGTGTTCACTTGGCGTCGCGATAGAGTTTCGCAGCGTAGGTTTGAAGACCACGACGGGCATCATCGCTGTTTTTGGTCTCGATGCTGCCATCTTCCATATCAATGGATGTGAAAACCAGTGCAGACGCTGCCTGCCGGGCTTTGATCTCGTCGCGAACCGCGCGGCTCCGGCTTTCCTCGATGTAGGTGGCGAGTGCAGAGTGCTGCGGCGCGGATGATCCATCGATATCCGAAATCGCAGATGCCTCGTATTCGCCGTGAGGTGTTTCGTCATTTAAGTCGGATTTCGAGTCGGGCAGGACTTCGCGATAGCGGACAGCAGCGGAGCCCGCGCCGTCGGCTGCAAGCACAGCCTCGTCATCAGGCCCGATATTGGAGCTCTTTGATGCTGTTCCCCCTGCGTTGCCGACAAATCCGCCGGAACGCGTTCGTGGAGGTCTCGCGATCTCCATAACTCAACACTCCTTGCGCCAGGCGTGATGAATCCGGATGGGAGGTCGGACCTTCGCCTGCAATAACTCAGCAAGGATTATTGCCAAATCGTTAATTTAACGTTTTGAAGAATGGTTAAGCCTAAGAGGTCGGCTGGAGAGAACGACGATAACCTGACGTCAACGATCGCATGGGACGGTCCAGCCCGACCGCCTTGGTTGCGGCTAAATTACAACGACTTGTCGAGGGTCAGCCCGTGGCTTGCCGTTGGTGGAGGCGACGCTATCGCGCCCTGGTAACCATAGGTTTGCGGCGCAGAGGCCCGCCCCACTTTCTCGGCAACATTGTGAATGATCCCGCGCGTGACATCGCGAGCCGTTTTCAAGGCACCGAGATTGGCCTCGACAAGGGTTTGAAAGGCAGCATTGCGTTCGCGGATTTTTTCAACGAAGCCCGGATATTGCGTGTTCAACGTTGTTTGATGCGCACGTGCATGAAGCACCATTTGTGCATAGGCTTGAGCTTGTACCGTCTTTTGTTCGGTGAGTTCTGCGGCAGCCTTGAGCTGACCTTTGCGAACAAGATCGGTTTCCTCTTCCATAAGATTGGAGAGGTTCTCCATTGTCGCCTCAAGCATTTTCATGACATCCCGCGGATCCATATTGGAGGTCAGAGGCGCTTCTTCCGAGCCGGTTGTTTCAACGGGTCGACCTGCTGGACGCTTGATCACGTTTGTCCGGCGGTTCTGCGGTAAAACCTGCGTCATGATCATGTCTCCTTGTCATTCATGAGAAAGTGCTTCTCACTTGCAAAACTAGCTCGAGTAAGGTTGGCGACCTTGTGAAATTGCGGCTGTCGTGTCCTGTGCGGCTTCCTGCACATTGATGATTTGCCGATAAACCTGATCGGCAATACCAAGGCTGTTCGAGCTTGCGATCGAGCGGGCATATTCGTCGGTCAGAAGCCCAGACCAGGTCTCTTCCGCAAAGCCGCCACCGAAGGTTGAATCTTTCGCAAGTCCTTCGAAAACCGGTCTCAGCAATGCAGAGAGGAAATTGGCTTCAAACTCTTCGGCCTTTGCGCGGGCTTCGGCATCGAAGCGTGACGGGTCGGCAGATCCTGCCGGGCTGCCTGAAGCCGGTGTTTGCAAAGTCGTCAGCGGAGGCAAGGCGTTTGGGAGCGAGGCTGAAAGAGTTGTCATGATCAGAACACCTCGATTTCTGCCTGAAGCGCACCCGCCGACTTGATCGCTTGGAGGATCGTGATCATGTCGCGTGGCCCAATGCCAAGGGCATTCAGTCCATCGACAAGATCTTTCAGCGTGACACCATCTTCGATGATTGCAAGTTTTGCATCGGAAGGCTCTTCAGCGACGATCGTGGTTCTGGGAAGAACGACCGTCTCGCCATTGGGACTGAATGGCGCTGGTTGGCTTGCTTCGGGTGTTTCCGTCACAAGCAGTGTCAGATTGCCTTGGGCGACCGCAACACGGGAGACCTTAACATCGCGGCCCATAACAATGGTGCCGGACGCTTCGTCGATCACGACCCTTGCGACCTGATCGGGTTCAACGATCAGCTGTTCGACATCGGTAAGAAGGTCGACAATGTTTCCATTAAAGTTCTGCGTAAGGCGGAGCTGCACTGTTGCCGGGTCAAGCGGCTCTGCGGTTCCGCGGCCGATAAATGCGTTGATCGCTTTTGCAATCCGCCGCGATGTCGTGAGATCAGGATTGCGAAGAGAAATCTTGACTTCCCGCAGACTGGAGAGCTCAAACGGGATTTCGCGTTCGACAATCGCACCGTTCGTAATACGACCCGAAGTCGGAACGCCCTGAACGATTGAGGCTGCATCCCCTTCCGCGACGAAGCCGGCAATGGCGATAGGGCCCTGCGCCAGTGCGTAAACATCGCCACCGGCTCCAAGCAATTGGGTAACGAGAAGGGTCCCGCCGCGCAGGCTTTCCGCGTCACCCATTGCGCTCACCGTGATATCGATCCTTGAACCGGCGGTCGCGAAGGGCGGTAGGTTCGCGGTGACCATCACGGCCGCCACGTTGTCCGTGCTGAAATTGGTGTCGCCAATACCGGCGCCGAGGCGGTTTAACATCACCCTGAGGCTTTGTTCTGTGAAGGGCGAGTTGTTGAGACTGTCGCCCGTTCCATCAAGACCCACGACGAGGCCATATCCGACAAGCTGGTTTTCGCGTATGCCCTCGAAATCGGCGATATCTTTGATCCGAGAGGCTGATGATGCAGGGTTGGCAAAAGAAACAAATGGCAGGGCCAGCAAAGCAGCAATGCCAAGCGTTATGATCCTGCGGGCAAGCGTTGTGCCAACCGCAGCAAAGAGCAGGGCAACCAGTCTGACTTGTACAGAATCGGTCCTAATCTTTGTCATCTTCTGCCCGTTTTTGATTCTTTGCCTACCCTGACGAACAGGGTTTGGCATTAGGTGAGCAGATTTCATGCCATTCTGAGCTTCTGGCAGGAAACGAATTAAGTTGCTGAAAAGTATGTGTTATTTTTGCAGGTGGCCAATGCGGGCATAGGTCGTCCTGCTGCTGCCCTGAAAAAGCTGCCTGCCCGTTAACTCTTGGTTAATCATGTGGGAAAAAAGTAGCCGATATCAGGGCGCGCGCTAAACCTCCGCTACAAAAATCAGGGGCCTCTTCTCATGCGTATTCAAAATACGACAAACGTTTCCGGTCTTCGGGATGTGCGAAACAAGAATAAGGCCGGTACGGGGGACGGCAGCTTTTCGGTAAGCGATGAGACGGGTGACGCAGGGGCGTCCGCGCAGTCTTTAAGCGTATCGAATGTCCAGGGTCTTGATGCGCTCTTGTCCCTTCAAGATGTGGAGGATGCCACAAGCGCAAAACGCAGAACCGCGGCTCGCGGCTTCGATCTTCTGGACCGCTTGGAAGAACTGCGCACAGGGCTTCTCGGCGGTCGTTTGTCGGCGGCGCAGGTCGATCAAATCGCACACAAGATCAAGCTTTTGGGGCGCACAGGCGATGTGCGGCTCGATTCCATTTTGGCGGATATCGATATGCGCGCGCGTGTCGAACTTGCCAAACTTGGCGTCTACGACATCTAGTTGTTCAAATTTTAGGCGACTTTTTGCCACCATCTTAAGCGAAATAGAACACTGATTTCAGTCCTTTAGCCAAATCACTCATTTTCTACCTGAAGAACGCAGAAATGTCTTAAATGGTGGATTGTGTGCCTCACAAGCTCCGACTATATTCCAGCCAAATTCAGCAGTGAGGTTGGGAGCAACAATGGGCACTGATGTTTTGGACGGCTATCAGCCAAGCGAGGACGAGGAATTCATGAACCCTCGCCAGGTCACTTACTTCCGTGAAAAGCTGATCAACTGGAAAAACGAGATCCTCGCGGAATCCCGTGAGACCCTCGACTATCTTCAGAAGGACAGCCAGAACCATCCCGATATTGCCGATCGGGCCTCATCGGAAACCGACCGGTCGATCGAACTGAGGGCGCGGGATCGCCAGCGCAAATTGATTGCCAAAATCGATGCCGCACTTGAGCGCATTGAAGATGGTTCTTACGGCTATTGCGAAGAAACCGGTGAACCGATCGGTGTAGGGCGTCTCGACGCCCGGCCGATTGCGACATTGTCGCTTGAAGCCCAGGAGCGCCACGAACGTCGCGAAAAGGTCTACCGCGACGACTAGCGGGATCTGGAAAAGGCGCCGCTTTTGCGGCGCTTTTTCGTTGCGCGTCCTCTTTTCCCTGGCCAGGTGTCGATGAACCCCCGCGGCCCTCACAATCCACTCTCATGAAAATGAGAGCGGCATCCGTGTTTATGGCCACGGATGCCGCTAAGGGGCAGCGCCTTTTGGGGAGCTGGGCTGCCGTCGTGCCCGGTGCCAGTGGTTCGGCGCGGGCAGGGGGAGGCGGTTTAGAAAGGTCTCGCAGGATTGAGAAACCTCTCTTTCGGCTCGCCTTAGAATGGCGAGACGATATCGAGGAATTGTTGTCCGTAATTTGGCCGTTGGACGTTGGTGATCTGGCCACGTCCGCCATAGGCAATGCGGGCCTGCGCGATTTTCGTTGAATCGATGGTGTTGTCGGGATTGATATCACTCGGCCGGATAACACCGGCAACAAGCAATTCGCGGACTTCAAAGTTCACTCTGACTTCCTGCCGTCCTTCGATGACCAGATTTCCGTTCGGGAGTTTCTGAATGATGACGGCGGCAATCGTGGTGTTGAGTTCCTCAGACCGTTCGATCGAGCCGTCGCCAGCTGAGTTGGTATTGGCATTCAGGTTTGCGATCGCCGAAGCATCCGTGACACCCGGGATCAGAGAAAAGATCGAGCCGATAATCCCTGTTCCGGCGCCAATCCCAACGCCTGAAGTCCGGGAGCGCTCCGATTCGTTCTCGAATTCCGCCTCATCATCGATCGTAACGTTCACCGTCAGGATATCGCCGACCTTGTGTGCGCGGCCGTCTCCGAAGAAAGAACTGTCATTCGCCCGCCAAAGGGAATTGGCTGTGTAGACCGCCGGCTCAGGCTCGGGTAGCGGCAAATTCACCGGACGATAGCCAGGGCGCGTTGTCGGATTCTCGATGGCCGTGAGGGGCGGCGTCTTATCGATCTGCGAGATCCTTTGCGGAACCGAACATCCAGCAAGAAGAACCGCTATTGAAACAAGGGCAAACGCCGGGAGTGCTGCAGGTTTCATCTTTGAACAAGGAAATTTTGGCATAGGTCTACCTGACATTTTCGTCGGTTTCTGGATAAAGCGGGCCGTCATGGATCAGCCGTTGGATGCTATGTTTGCCGCATAAATGGGATTGCGTGGATCGACGATGACTTCACCGCGGTTGTTAACCCGCGCCCTGATCACGCGGCGTGATTGAAGGTTCATCACGCCGATAACGTCGTCTTTTGCTCCAGCATCGAGGGCGCGGCCCTGCACAGTTAGAAGAAGCCCCGGAATTGCATAGAGGATCATGACTGGATCATTCGGTTGGATGAGCTCGGGTTCTCCAACGTCCTGCTCGCGGATCAACCGTCCCTGCGAGACACGTCGGACGGCCGCTTTGCCAATCAAAAGGTCCGGCGAAGAAACCGCACCTGAACGGACTTTCACTGCCGGTATCCGCTCTTCGATAAGGTCTGCAGCAGACAGGACGGCACCGCGTTCTATGTCGCGGCTTGCCATATGAACCGTCTTCATTTCAATGATCGCACCGCGAACCGGTATCTTGCGTGTACCGTTGTATGTCTTGAAGGCGATGCTCGTCTGAAAATGCGGGCTTTGCGAAGAAAGTGACATCGTTTCCACGCTGAAGGGGTTTTCTATTCTTGCGTCAACATGAGTCTCAAAAGGGATTTCCGACGTTCTGATTTCAAAGTCGATGGTTTGCGGCATCGCATCTTGTACAGCCTGCTTCAGTGCTTCGAGCACCTCTTGGCGCCGTACGACCTGGCTTGGTCTCGTCACCTCCACAATCTCGATTCCGTTGAGGTTCACATCATAAAGCCCGATCGTGCGTGCTTCATCAGCGACCCTGGCAGCACTTATGCGCCCGGTCCGTCCCGGATCCGGCGATAAAAACAGGGCTTCGCCGCCCAGGTCTCCGGCGTTTTTGAAAAGGTCGCGGGCGTAAACAATGTCACCGTAGACAGTGGCAGCTCGTTTCAGATCGGCGGCCTCGAGCGCTCCGGTCATAGAAACCCCGATGGTTGCAGCAAGGACCTTTGAAAGGATCAGTCTTGAAAGCATGTTTCCGGTCTCCTCAAGAAGTCTTCGGGCATCGGGGCAATCAGTCTAAGAAGCTGCCCCTAATGCCCATTGCCCGCTTACTGCGTAATCGCACCTGCAGCCTGCATCATTTCGTCAGCAGCTGAGATCACCCGTGAATTGAGTTCGTATGCCCGTTGCGCGGAGATCAGGTCCGAGATTTCCGCGACGGCTTCGACGTTGGAACCTTCAACAAAACCTTGCAGGAGATCGCCAAGGCCTTCTTCTCCCGGAGTGCCGGTTTGCGGAGTTCCGCTCGCGGGCGTTTCCAAAAGCAGGTTGTTCCCGATGGATTCAAGGCCGCCTGGATTGATGAAGTTGATTGTGTCGATCTGCCCGACATTCGTCGGCGTTACTGCATCTCCGCTCAACACTTCGACCTGACCGTCCGCACTGATGGAGATTTCGCGTGCATCTTCGGGAATGGTGATTCCATTGCCCACCAGATATCCGTCGAGAGTGACAATCTCACCATTCTGATTTCGTTCGAACGAGCCATCCCTTGTGTAGGCTGTTCGACCGTCAGGCAATTGGATCTCGAAATATCCATCGCCTCGGATGGCAAGGTTCAAAGGTTGATTGGTTTGTTCGAGCTGACCTTGTGACAGGACCCGGCTTGTTGCGGCAAACCGCACACCGGATCCAAGCTGAATACCGGTCGGCACTACCGTTCCGGTGTCGGATGATGTTGAACCCACCCGACGCAAATCCTGATAAAGCAGATCCTGAAACTCTGCCCGTTGCTTCTTGTATCCATTGGTTCGTATGTTAGCGATGTTGTTTGCGACGGTTTGAACGTTCAGTTCCTGCGCCCGCATACCCGATGCTGCAGTATCAAGTGCTCTCATGGTTTAACCCCTTAGGCGGTCTGGACTGTGCCGAGTTGGCTGATGGCCTGCTGACGCAGATCGTTCTGGTTACGCATGATATTCGCCAGCTCCTGATAGGCGCGCTGAACCTTGATCATGTCGGAGATGCCGGTAACGGCGTCGATATTCGCGCCTTCAAGCGCATTTTGAATAAGCTGCGGGCGCTCGATCGCCTGCGGCTCAAGGTCATCGGCTGAGAACAGGTTGCTTCCGATTCGCCCCAATTGTTGTGGATCGTCGAAGCTCACCACACGCAGCCGGCCGATCTCCCCCTCGTTGGTCGAAATCACGCCATCTGCAGTTATGGAAATGTTGGTTTCGCCGGGTGAGAAAAGGATCGGACCGGCGTCACCGAGGACCGGATGACCGTCATGGGTAACGAGACGACCCTCGGGATCAAGTGTGAATGAGCCGTCGCGTGTGTAACGTTCGCCCGCCGGGGTCTCCACCGCAAAGAAGCCGTCGCCCTTGATTGCAACGTCAAGCGGATTTCCGGTTTGCGAGATTGGCCCTTCATTGAAATCGCCAATCGATTGTGTGTCGAGGACGAAGTACACGTCCTGGTCTCTGCTCTCAAAAGATTCGGCACTCGCGTTAGAGCCGATATATTCCTCAAACAACATTTGCTCGGCTTTGAAGCCATTCGTGTTGAGGTTCGCCACGTTGTTGGCGATGACTTCCATATGCCGCTCAAGCGTTTTCATGCGCGAAAGCGAAACGAGCTGTGCGTTCTCCATAACGAACCACCTTCCTTGCTCCCCAATGTTGTGCCCTGGCTCCCCAGCCGGGTTATGCGGGCATGCTCCCCAGCACGCTGCATGGTTCATCATCTGCCAAAAGCATGCCAACTAATTAAGTTATTGATTTGATTAGTTTTCAGGTGGAGATCTTGGTTAACAAATTCGGAATATCCTGCCGTGACGGCAGAAATGACCGGCAAAATTTGCCGCCCATGGAGCAATTGGTTAACGAATTTCAACCATTCGTTAACCAATTTCGCCCAAAAGATTAACGCAAGAGAATCCAAGCCAAACAAAGAGAAATCGTGGCTTTACGGCCTTCGGTCTCGAACACAAAAAGGCAGCCTCTGGGCGGAAACATGGCGAACGAAGCGGTCGATCAGGAAGAGATTGGGGAAGAAGCGGCAGATGCGCCCAAGAAGAGCAA
>JBCDCU010000161.1:0-8318 GCA_039181265.1 Pseudomonadota bacterium
GATGTTCGTCCAAATGAAACTCAACCCTGCGCCACCGGACCCGACGCAACAGATGATCTTCAACTGGATGCCGGTTATTTTCACGGTCATGCTGGCCGCATTCCCGGCCGGATTGGTGATCTACTGGGCCTGGAACAATCTTCTCTCCGTTCTGCAGCAATACATCATTATGCGCAGACAGGGCGTTGATGTGGACATTTTGGGCAACATCCTCGACACGTTCCGAAAGGACAAGAAGTCGAGCCAGGTGAAGTCGGACTAGGCGACAATGACCGATGCTGCGCGCGATCCCGCTCGCCTTGAGAAGGGGCGAGTATTCTTTGCGCAACAATGGTCATTCTGGCTGAGTGTTGCGGACATGAACGGCCTTCCGGATTTCGCCGGGGTCGAGGTTGCCTTCGCCGGTCGGTCCAATGTCGGGAAATCCTCACTGATTAACGCGCTCACTGGAACGAAAGCGCTGGCCCGGACGTCAAATACGCCAGGACGGACCCAGCAATTGAATTATTTCGTTCCAGGTGAGGAAGCATCCCGAGAGGCTCCACTCGCGATCGTGGATATGCCGGGTTACGGGTATGCCAAGGCTCCGCTCCCGATCGTCGAGGAATGGAACGAGCTCATCGTTGCCTATTTGCGGGGACGCGTGAATCTGCGCCGCGTTTATGTTCTCATTGACAGCCGCCATGGTTTAAAGGCGAATGATGAAGATGTGCTCGAACTTCTGGATAAGGCAGCCGTGTCCTATCAGGCGGTGCTGACCAAGGCGGACAAGATCAAGCCGCCCGCTTTGGCAACCGCGATCAGCAATGTTGAAGCGGCTCTCAAGCGGCACCCGGCGGCCTTCCCGGAGGTTCTGGCAACGTCGAGTGAAAAAGGGACCGGCCTGGCCGAACTCAGGGCCGCGATCGCCGAGCTTGCTTAGGAACGCGTTTATGATGGAAACCCATCGCCTTAAACGGATCTCACAGGCGCTTTGCGCTAGCAGCTTCATTTGGCTCGCATTCATCGTGTCTGCGGCGGCCCAGGACGCGACCCTGGAACCGGTGACAGCTCCGCCCAACGGTCTCACTGAAATCGGGGGCGGATCATCGGATAACGTTGAAAACGATGCCCCGGTGAACGAGCCAGACTCATCAGAGCAAGCGGTTGAAGAAGGTCAGGATAGCGCGCCGGAAAACAGTCTCGTTACGGTCCCTCAATTCCTCAATCCGAATACGATCGCGCCTTCTGTCGGAACCACAACAGTCAGGACTGTGCGCTTTCTGACGACCTCGGACTTTCCGCCCTTTAGTTTTGTGGATCCGAGTGGCCGTCTGGAGGGGTTCAATATCGGGCTTGCTCGTGAGCTTTGTTTCGAGATCAAGGCGCGCTGTACAATGCAGGCATTGCCGTGGGATGAGCTTCCGGCCGCCCTCGAACGAGGTCAGGGGGACGCGATCATCGCCGGCCTCAGAATGACCGACGAAACCTTGCGGATTTACGCATTCACAAAGCCGTACTTAAGACTTCCTGCGCGGTTGTTTGCAACCGGAGAGAAAGCAACGACCAGGCCGGACTGGTACGATGTAGAGGGTTTAACGATCGGGGTTCAGGAGCGAACCGCGCATGCCGCATATGTTGAGACCTTCTTTGAAGGGATTGAGATCAAGTCGTTCGAAAATCAGGCGGCACTGAGAAAAGCGGTGCGCGATGGCGAGGTCGATGCCGGGTTTGCCGATGGTGTGCAGACGGCGTTTTGGCTGCAAAGCAGAAATGCGGCGGATTGCTGTGTTTTTGTCGGCGGTCCGTACATAGATACGGAGTTCTTTGGCCCCGGGCTGACGATCGCAGTTCCAAACGCCCGGGAGGATATGCGCCAGGTGCTGGATAACGGTCTGCGGCGCCTGATGCGGTCCGGCAAATACGCGGAGCTCTATCTGCGCTATTTTCCGGTGAGCTTTTTCTGAAGCACACGATCTCGCAGCGCTGTAAACGGAAGAGCGAGAATCCAAAGAAGATCAGATGGTTTGTCGTCCCGATAATATTCGAGGCCGATGGTCATGCCTGTGTGACCGTCTTCCGGGTTTTCTGTGTAGGTTCTGAACAACCGATCCCAGATGGAGAGGTTGAAGCCATAATTGCTGTCGGTTTCGACCATACGTGTCGAATGGTGGATGCGGTGCATATCCGGAGTAACCACGAAATAGCGCGCGATACGGTCAAGCCATAGCGGGAACTTGAAGTTGGAATGGTTAAACATTGCCATTCCGTTGAGGACGATTTCGAAGATCAAAACAGTCACAAGTGGCGCACCGAGAGCCAAGACGATTGCCGCTTTCCAGACCATGGAGAGCAATATCTCAAGTGGGTGGAATCGCAGCGCAGTTGTCACATCGAAATCAACATCGGCATGGTGCATCCGATGAATGCGCCACAAAAGCGGGATTTTGTGGCTCGCCCAATGTTCAAGCCAGACTGCGAAATCGAGGATCAGGAATGCGACAATCGCGGCGACAATAACCGGAACATCGATGACGTTGAAAAGTCCGATTCCGTTTTCCTGCGCGTAGAGTGCGGTACCAACAGCTGCTGCCGGGAAAACAAAACGCAGTGTGATACTGTTGATGACCGTCAACACGCCATGGGTGAGCCAGCGGCGGCCTTTCAATCGGGTTCCGGCATATTCGGCGCCTTTGCGTCTCGGCAGCATCAGTTCGAGTGCGGCCATTGCAACGAAGATCGACAAAAACGCCGAAAGACGAATAATCGGTTCGTTGTGTGCGAGGAAGTCCATCGAACGCCTTCTATCTTGCCGGTGACGGATGCGGATCCGCGTCCAAACTCTGATATGGCAAGCGACCTGCCGCGTTCAAGCAAAGAGCGTCAGGGCAGCCTGTGACGGACTTTCGCACCATATTCGATTGCGGCTATGGAGAGCTTGTCGAGATCCAGCCGGTCTCGCAGCATCTGCAGGAAACGCAGTTCTTCCTGCTCAATGTGAAGATCAGCAGCAGCAACCTCGACGGCAAGTGCATACGCCGTGTCGTAAAGATGAAGTGGCAAAGCGTCAGCAACAGCGTCAAGGACGGCTATGAGGCCGTCGTCTTCGCGCAGGATATCGCCGCAAACCGTTGCGACGCGGACAAGGTCGTCCGGGTTAAAATCCTTGAACACCGGGAGGATCTTGACCTGATCGCCGATCCTGAGAAGTTCGGTTTCATCCATACTCTGGTCCACCGCGGACATCGTGACCATGATGTAGATCAGGGCTTCATGGTGGGTAAGATTCAAACTCATTTCATGCTCCGCTGTGAGACCTTCGGAAACAGCCAGCAAGTGCGACTGCTTCCTGTATTCGGAAGTGTGTGTAAGGCGTCTTCGCCAGCCATTCAAGACACCTTCTGGGCAAAGGGGAGTGATGGCCGCGTTAAACGGAAAAGGCGGTGCTTGCCAAAGGATGGGTCATCCCATAAACGGAAGACAAAACGCGGCGATGTTTATGACAATTGCTAAAGCGGCTGAAATGTCAAAACGTCTGCCGAAGAAAACGTGTTCCGCAAGAGGACACGGATCTTTGCCGAAAGAACAAATAATGACTTCACAATCCGTCTTAGACGAAGGTGTCGCGACTGCTGCTGCAATAGGGCATGGCAATGGTTTGACCGTGACGCCTGAATTGACTGCCGCCGCCCGGACTTCGAAAGCCTGGCCATTTGAGGAAGCGCGCAAGCTCGTCAAGCGGCTCGAGCAGACCGGTAAAGGTGAGGCGATTTTTGAGACCGGCTACGGGCCGTCAGGTCTGCCGCATATCGGAACGTTTGGCGAAGTCGCGCGCACAACGATGGTGCGCAATGCTTTTCGCGTTCTGACAGAAGACCGAATATCGACGCGTCTTTTATGCGTTTCAGATGATATGGACGGGATGCGCAAAATCCCAGGCAATGTGCCGAATCCTGAGATGCTTGAAGCGTTCATGAACAAGCCGCTGACGGCCTGCCCAAACCCGTTTGGATCGGAGCATGAAAGTTTCGCTCAGCATAACAATGCGAAGCTCAGGGAGTTTCTTGATCACTTCGGCTTCGAGTATGAATTCCTGAGCGCGACGGATCTTTATAAATCCGGTCGTTTCGACGATATGCTGAAACGGGCCTGCGAAAAGTATCAGGACATCATGGATGTGATGCTTCCAACGCTCGGCCCGGAGCGGCAAGCGACCTATTCTCCTTTTTTGCCGATTTCGCCAACAACCGGCAACGTTCTTTATGTCCCGATGAAAGCAGTCGACGCGACAAACGCGACAATCACGTTCGAGGATGAAGACGGCAGTGATGTGACCCTTCCGGTCACTGGCGGACACGTGAAGCTGCAATGGAAACCGGATTTTGGAATGCGCTGGGCAGCACTCGGCGTGGACTTCGAAATGTATGGCAAGGACCATCAGATCAATGGCGGGATCTATTCGAAGATCTGCCGTATCCTGGGAGCGCGTCCGCCCGAGCAATATTGCTATGAGCTGTTTCTTGACGACAAGGGCGAAAAGATCTCGAAAACCAAGGGCAATGGGATCTCGATCGACGAGTGGCTGACCTATGCGTCGCCGGAAAGTCTTGCTCTTTTCATGTATCAAAAGCCGCGCACGGCCAAACGGCTCTATTTCGATGTGATACCGAAAGCGGTTGATGAATATGGGACCTTCGCCCGGAAAATCGCTGAGCAGACAGCGGACGAGCAATTGCAAAATCCGGCCTGGCATATCCATGGCGGACTTGTCCCGGATGTCGATATGCCGATCTCCTTTTCGATGCTCCTCAATCTTGTGTCAGCTTCCAATGCATCGGACAAGCAGACGCTTTGGGGATTTATTACCAGTTACGAAGCGGATTTGACGCCGCAGGATCATCCCAAACTCGATCAACTGGTCGGATACGCAATTCGATATTTCGAAGATTTCGTGAAGCCGGGCAAAGTCTTTCGGGAACCCGATGACCGTGAAAGGGCGGCTCTTGCTGATCTTCGCGCAAGGCTCACCGATGTTTTGGAAAGCCATGACGCCGAATCCCTGCAAACCCTCGCGTTTTCAGTCGGCAAGGACCATGGCTACGAGAATCTTCGGGAATGGTTCAAGGCGCTCTACCAGATCCTGCTTGGTCAGGATCAGGGACCGCGCTTTGGCTCGTTTATGGCGCTCTACGGCGTCGAAGCTACGCAAACGCTTATTGATAAAGCCCTAAATGGTGAATTGACTGGTTAAAGCGACCGATTGTTTGTTATGCGAAAGGGGGAAGGCATTGAAGGCAGTGTCTTCTTGCAACTTATTGAATAGAATAGAGAAAAATGAGTTTTCGGCAAACTTGCCGGTTTCAGCAGAATGATTTTGAGCCACAAATTAGGCGAAGCGCGTTAACTTATTCATCCGAATTTGCGCCTATGCTGATTGTGCGTGCATAACGCCAGCGCGCGGCCTGTACGGTCGGCAGTTTCGGGACGGTGCGAGTTTCTTAAAGGCATGTGGTCGAGAAAATAGCGTTTGACGATCGATCGTCGTTTTCTCAGGACTGGATAAGAAAGACGGCGGGAAAAGGTGCCGCAGTCACGCATAATTGCGGTTAAATTGTGATTTACAATTCACATTAACCCGCAAGGTGTGTTTAGGTGACAACCATTGGGGTGGACACAAAGTTGCGCAGATTTCCGGGCATTGAAGGCAAGAGCGTGCCTCGAATGACCCTTGTGGGTAGATCTCTATGACAGCGACAGCGATTTTGTACAAAGTAACGGCGAAAGCCGGTCGACATGTCCGTCGACGCGCCCGTCCTGCGCTGAATACGGTTCTGTGCGCCTTGCTTGGCATTTCCGCGGTTTCGGTTCTGCCCATCCAAGGCATTGTATCTGAGGCGCAAGCGGCATCCTGTAGAGACCCAAATGCACTTGGCGTTCATCGCGAAATCAAAGTCACGCGCCGCACGGGCTTTTTCCTGGGGACCGGCAAAACGGGCAGCATTGGGTTAAAACCCGGCGAAGTTGTGCTCACTTTCGACGATGGTCCGCGCGAGGGAATTACCGACCGGATTCTCGAGGCCCTTGCCGAAGAATGCACAAAGGCGACGTTTTATGTCCTCGGCCGCTCAGCTCGCACCTTCCCACATTTGGTGAAACGTGCGGCACGGGAAGGCCACACAATCGCGACCCATACGCAAAGCCATCCATTTTTAACCCGCCATGGCAATGAAAAGATCGCGGCTGAGTTGCGTCGCGGAATGCGGTCCGTCAACTGGGCGCTCAAAGGAACACCCTACAAAGCATCAAACTTCTTCCGTTACCCTTATCTCGACCGCTCGCAACGCACCGACCGGATTGTTAAGGATGCCGGTTTGATCGTCTTCGACATGTTCATCGACAGTCTCGACTGGAAGAAGTCATCATCTGAGGTGATGCTGAACAGGGTTCTCAACCGGTTGCGCGCCCGCGGAAGCGGCGTAATCCTTTTCCACGATATCCAACATAAGACGGCGAGGGCTTTGCCCCAATTTCTGCGCACCTTGCGCGCCGAAGGGTTCAAAGTCGTTCACACTGTGCCGGGCAACCGAAGATTTGTTTTTGGTGACGTCGATGCAACGCCATTCGAACCTGCAATACCCCGGCCAAGGCCAAGCGCGGTCGAACTGGCGGGTGCCGTAGGCGTTGAACAGGGTATTGACGAGACAGCACTTTCGGATGTCATTGTTGCGAGCGAAGAAGCCAATGAGGCGTCTGAAAGCGTCTCGAATGAGCCGTCGCAGCCCACCGCCGCGGAGACAGTCGATACAACCGCAATAACCCAGTCGATCGTCCCGGAAAATGATCTTGGTGTGGATCCGGTCGAAGGGGACCAAGCGATCAAAGAGGAAGCTTTGATCGTTGCATCTATCGATCCTGCACCATCCGCACTCCCAACTGTGCATATCGAGGCTCATCGGTTCGAATTCACCGATATTACGCAGCCCGCGTTGGTTCAGGTTAGACCACAGGTGACTGCGGACGGCCCTGCTTTGTCAGCTATCGAGACAAATGCGCCTCAAGCATCTTCCGAAGAGGCCAGGATTTCGGCGTCAGAGACGTATCAAGAGAACCTCAAAACAGTACTGATTGAAGACAATAGCGGAGCGCCAGTTCTAAAGGCACAACTGCGGGAGGTTCACTATTCGACCGACCGGGACGTGGCGTCGATTGATGCGGGTGATACGACCACCGAAGCGGATCCAATCAGTGAGCCGGAAAGTCCTGCGCCTGGTGCGCAGGAAACTGTTGCGTCGGATGATGCATCCGTGGTGGTTGATTCTGAAATAGGTGCCGAGAAGGCCACGATTGAAGAAAGCCTCGCCACTGCTGAACTGCGGACGTCAATTCCGTTCCCACGTGCCCGAACGGGCCCACGTGTGCCGCTTCCTGAGAAGCGCCCGCCCGCAACAGTTACGATAGTCGCCGACCGGCCGGTTTCCGACCGAACTGCCATCTCATCACAAACGGCTTTTGCCGAGACCCAGACTCAGGTCTTCGCGTCAGAGGTTCCGGTTACTGAAGGTGATGAACGGCGCGGTGCGCTTGGAAAACTTTTTAGCGTTTTCGACCTTCGCTCGTCACGCTAAGAGGTCAGAGTATCTCGATAAATATTATTGGCTGGCCCATACGATCCGCGAAATCCATGTGATTTCCGATCGCGGGATCTCAGTATTCGCAGCTTCCGGATTGAGAGCCACCAGGCTGATGTCTTCGCCATCCGCGATGACAAGCGTTCTGGCGGTGATTTCTCCAGCATTGGTGCGCAGGATGACGCGGTCGCCTGACCGGGGTTCTGCCGTTGTCGAAACCAGAAGAACGTCGCCGTCACGATAGACTGGTTCCATTTCCCCGCCCTTGACCTTCAATGCATAAAGGCTCGGGTCTTTGAGAGCACCGAGGTCGAGAGCCTGCCAGTTGTCACCGGTTGGATCGCCGTCGCTGTCAAACGCGTCGTTCGATGCGGCTTCCGAAAACTCAAGCATCGGGATCGAGGACGAGTCTCGCGGCAGGTCCACCGACGAAAGCTCGTCATTGGGGCGCATTGTGACGAAACGGTTGAACGTATCGAAATCGGTGTTCGTCACAGACAGGACCTTCGCCAAAGATTCTGTGGACGGCCAACGTGCACGGCCATCCTTGGCAAAGCGTTTGGATTTGTTAAATGTCGTAGGGTCTAGACCGGCTCGCCGCGCAAGACCCGATGCACTCAGATTGTTGTATCTTGCGAGACGATCAATGGCTGTCCAGATCTGCTTGTGTGAAAACATCACATCCCCTCAAGTTCGATCAAGCTTTGTAAC
>JBCDCU010000162.1:0-8316 GCA_039181265.1 Pseudomonadota bacterium
AATATATTTCTGGTTGATCGCAGCCTAGCACGGATTAGGTTTGCGGAAAGCAAAGAATGCGGCAGCAATGCCGATTTGTCGGCACAATCTGCCTCATTTTCAACCATTCACGAGACCGAATCATGGCGCCGCCACTTGTGCAAATGAAGGAAATCCGCCTGACTTTCGGCGGGACTCCGCTCCTGACAAACGCGGAATTGACGCTGAGCGAAGGTGAACGGCTGTGCCTTGTCGGCCGTAATGGTTCCGGAAAATCGACCTTTCTCAAGATCCTCGCAGGTGACGTCCACGCTGACCATGGTGAACGCTTTCTGCAACCCGACACGACCCTGCGATACCTGCCACAAGAACCGGATCTCTCCGCGTTCGACACGATCCGTGACTACGTCATTGCAGGTCTTAACGAAACTGATGATCCGTTTCGCGCTGATTATCTCATTGATGCACTAAAACTCGACGGCGCACGTGAGCCGGTCAATCTTTCCGGCGGAGAGATCCGTCGAGCCGCCCTCGCCCGCGTGATGGCGCCCGAACCCGATATTCTCCTCCTCGACGAGCCGACGAACCACCTTGACCTGCCAGCAATCGAATGGCTCGAAAGCGAGCTTTCGCGCACCGCATCAGCCCTCGTTCTAATCAGCCATGACCGCACGTTCCTCCGAGCGCTGAGCCGCGGCACCGTTTGGCTCGACCGTGGCATCACCCACAGGATCCCTCAGGGTTTTGGAGGCTTTGAAGAATGGCGCGACCAGTTCTTCGAAGACGAGGAAAAGTCGATCCACAAGATGAAACAAAAGATCGCCATGGAGGAAGACTGGCTGCGCTACGGTGTCACCGCGAGGCGCAAACGCAACCAGAAACGCCTCGGCGCGCTGATTCAGCTTCGAGCCGACCACGCCCAGCGCAAAACCGACGCAAATCGGCCTGACCTTGAGATGAAAGCGTCACCGATCGAGCAATCCGGTCGTCTGGTAATCGAAGCCAATGAGGTTTCAAAAGCCTATGGCGACAATACCATCCTTGACGGATTTTCGATAAAGATCGCACGGGGCGAATGCATCGCGATCGTTGGGCCGAATGGAGCGGGAAAAACGACGTTGCTCAATATATTGACCGGCGAAAATGAGCCGGATGCAGGGTCGGTCCGCCTTGGCAGCAATCTTGAAATAGCCACCCTCGATCAGACGCGCGCCATGCTTTCTGATGAGTGGACGCTGAAGCAGGCCATCTCCCAAGGTACGGGAGATATGGTGAATGCGGGCGGCCAGACGAAACACATTATGAGCTACCTCAAGGACTTCCTGTTTCGCCCGGAACAGGCGAACACGCCCATCGGAAATCTTTCGGGCGGCGAACGCGGTCGGGTGATGCTCGCACGAGCGCTCTCACGGCCATCTAATCTGATGGTCCTTGATGAACCAACCAATGATCTCGACATCGAGACACTCGATCTTCTTCAGGAATTGCTCTCCACATATGAAGGAACCGTTATTCTGGTGAGCCACGATCGTGATTTCATCGATCGCGTGGCCACATCAACAATCGCATACGACGCTGATGCCAAACGCCCGCAGGAAAAATGGCAGGTCTATGCTGGCGGGTATTCCGACATGCTCACGCAGCGCGCCGGAAAAACGGGAGAAACCCGCAAAGCTGACAAGACAGCAAACGCAATCCGGAAGACAGAACCGCAAGCAAGATCCGCCCGCTCTGCCAACAAGCTTTCGTTTAAGCAGGAACACGCTCTCAAGGCGCTGCCTGATGAGATCGACAAACTTGAGAATGATATCAGGAAGCTTGCAGACGCTCTCAGTGATCCTGGCCTTTATGAACGCGATCCGGCCCGTTTTGAGAAATACACAAAGGCCCTCACCGCCCGCCAGACACGCCTTGAAGCTGCTGAAACGGAATGGCTGGAACTCGAGGAACTGCGCGAAAGTTTGGCTTGAGGACAACGCCAAGCCGCGACGAATTCGACCGCGACGGTTCTTCTTTGCCACCGCGCTGCAATATCCTAAGCTTCGGAGAACTTCACGCTCCAAGCCCCTCTCCTGCATCTATGCAAAGGATCCTGCATGAAACCCAATGTGAAAGCCGCATTTGATGCGTTGTCTCATCTTGAGATTGACGACAACCCGGTGACACTTCGCCAGAAAAGCCGAGATTTCTTTTGGTATTCACCGGTTTTGAAAGCGCGGCTCGATCACATTGTTGCCGACTTCGCCGTGGCTCCAAAGAATGAAGCCGAGGTCATCGAGGTCCTTAAGATCTGCTACCAGCACGGTGTACCGGTCACAACACGGGGCGCCGGGACCGGAAACTATGGGCAGGCGATGCCGCTCTCAGGCGGTTGCGTTCTCCATATGAAGCGCCTCAATCAAGTCAAAGAAATTCATCCGGGCCGCGTCGTGGTTGAGCCGGGCTGCCTCCTCAAAGATCTCGACGCGGAACTCATTGCAAAATCCGGGCAAGAGATCCGTATGTTTTCATCGACCTTCGCAACAGCAACGGTTGGGGGCTTCATCGCCGGAGGATCCGGTGGCATCGGATCCGTGCGGTGGGGACAATTGCGCGACCTCGGCAACATTATCCGGCTTCGCGTCATCACTATGGAAGCAGAGCCACGCCGCCTTGAATTTCGCGGAAGCGATCTTGCGAGGGTTTCCCACGCCTACGGGACAAACGGGATCATCACTGAAATCGAGCTCCCGCTTGCCCCTCATTATCCTTGGGTGGATCTCGCCGTCGGTTTCAAGGATTTCACGCAAGCCATGCAGTATGCGATGGGGATCGCGAATAAGGACGGTATGCTGATCAAGCTTGCGACCCCGATCGAAGCGCCGATTGCACACACCTATTTTCAAAGGTTCACCCCGCACATCGAAGCCGACGATCATCTCGTCATGCTGATGGTGGCGCCGCACGCCTTGGACGGCTTCGACAATTTCACGAACGAGTATTCCGACGCCCGAGTTGTCTACCGGTCGGACAAGAGCGATTGGTCACGCGAACCCGGCCCGATTTTCGAATACACCTGGAACCACACAACTTTGCGGGCCCTCAAGGTGGATCCGTCTATTACCTATCTGCAAGTGCGGTATGGCGGTTCGGACCCGATCGCACAGGTCAATCGGATCCGGGATATTTTCGGAAGCGAAGTGCTACAGCATCTCGAAGCCCTTCGCGACAATGGTCGGGTCATTTTTGCAGGCCTTCCGGTCGTGACATTCACCACCGAAGAACGGCTGGAGGAAATTGTCCGAATCCATGAAGAAGAAGGATGCCTCGTCTTCAACCCGCACCGGTACACACTCGAAGAAGGCGGTCGCCAGACCGTGGACAGCCGGCAACTTGATTTCAAACGCGAAGCCGATCCAAAGGGCCTTCTCAATCCGGGAAAAATGATCTCCTGGGATAAGCCGGATTTCGACTTCAAGACGATCTACGCCTATGACCAAATGCTCGAAAAGGAGACGCTCTAATGGCCGGACGATACTGGGCTTACTATAAGAGCGCGGACTTCGCGGCAATCGACAGTGATCGAACGGTTGCAGTCCTTCCAACGGCTGCAATCGAACAGCACGGACCGCATCTGCCCGTTGGTGTCGATACGATGATCAATGAGGGGCTCCTTGGCGCGCTTATGCCGCAAATCCCCGATGATCTTGATGTTCGTATTCTGCCCATCCAGGCAGTTGGAAAATCGAACGAGCATTTGTACGCAACGGGTACGCTCACGATTCCCGCAGAGCTTACCATCAATCTCTGGGTCGAAATCGGCCTCTCGGTCGCCCGTGCCGGTGTCAGAAAAATGGTGATTATCAATTCCCACGGTGGGAATCTTGATGTGATCTCGATTGTTGCTCGAGAATTGAGAGTGCGGGCAGACATGTTTGTCGTCAAAACCCAATGGAGTGCCTTCGGTCATCCGGACGGCCTCTATACCGCGGACGAATTAAAATACGGGATCCACGGCGGCGATGTAGAAACGTCCCTCATGCTGCATTTCCAACCCGACCTCGTCGATATGAGTAGGGCCGAGAACTTCCATTCAACAGCGCAGGATTTGAGGCAGGGCGAAGTCATCATGCCGACCGGGCCGATCTCCTACGGTTGGATCGCCAGTGATCTTTCTGACGCTGGAACAGTCGGAAACGCCCACATCGCCACTCCTGAAAAAGGAGCCCTGACGGCCGCTCACCAAACGGCACGCATGGTCGAACTGCTTAAGGAAACAGCCGAGAGACAGTGGCATCCATAACCGGTGCTTTCAGAAGATTTCGGTAATAGTGTCAAAAGCCTGTCATCTTCGCGCGCGATTGGTCGACGTGAGACTAAGGAATCCCGCCCATGCGCCCTTCCGCGTTTGAAAAACCCGGCCGCTTCTTCAAAGGTAACCTGCATACGCACTCAAACCGGTCTGACGGTGCACTGCCTCCAGACGAGGTTTGCAAACGCTATCGCGAAGCCGGATACGACTTTTTGGCCCTTACGGACCATTTTGTCGGGCGCTACGACTATCCGATTGTGGACACGAGAGACTTTCAAACGGAAGCATTCACGACGCTTCCGGGCGCCGAGCTCCACTCCGGCGCCATGGAAAACGGCGAACTCTGGCATATCCTTGCGGTCGGCCTGCCTTACGACTTTATGCAGCCCAACGCCGAAGATTTTCTACCCGTCCCCGGTCAGGAAACAGGGCCGGAAATTGCCCAAAGAGCAAGAGATGCTGGTGCCTTCGTTGCAATTGCTCATCCGGACTGGTCGGGCCTCACGGAGGTGGATGCACGGTCATTGGAGGCAGCGCACGCTGTAGAAGTCTATAACCACACATGTAGCCTGAATGCAGACAGGGCTTTCGGCTTCCATACGCTCGAACGTCTGCTAACCGAAGGCCGCCGCCTCTCATTGTGCGCGACCGACGATGCGCACTTTCACGTCGATGACGCGTTCGGTGGTTGGGTGATGGTAAAGGCGGCTGACAAGAGACCAGCAGACCTCTTACAGAGCCTGAAAGATGGCGACTTTTACTCGAGCCAGGGACCTCATCTCCACGATATCCAGATCGATGATGGACACGTTTTGGTGCACTCATCAAAAGTCAATACGGTGATTGTTCAGGGTCAGGGTACGGCGACCAACAAGGTCCACGGCGAAGGCCTTTCAGAGGCCCGGGTAAAACTCACGAAATGCCTGCCATCGCCCTGGCTACGGGTGACAGTGATAGATGCCGATGGTAAACGCGCATGGTCGCAGCCTATCTGGCGCGCCGACCATCCTGAAATGAACTGGCAAAACTGACCTCATCCAGTGGCCTGTGATCGCGAGATCGAGAAAGCCCAAAACCCTTAATCAGCAAGAAAAATCATGACGTTCACTCCTGTAACCGAAAAACCGGCAGCCCTTTTGAAAGTCTGTCCCGCTTACGTCGAGACGCCGCTCGTACCCTTGCCTCCGGTCGGTGCGGTCAAAGTCATCGCGAAGGACGAAACTGCGCGTATGGGCCTTGGATCATTCAAGGCGCTGGGCGGGGTTTACGCGATTGCAGCCTTGTTGAGTGAAGCCCATGAAAGACAGCATGGAACACGCCTTTCAGGCGAAGACTTCAAAACCGATAGCGCGCGCGAATTTGCTTCCGGCACCACGTTTGTTTGCGCAAGCGCCGGAAACCATGGCTTGTCGGTCGCCGCCGGTGCCAGGATATTTGGTGCCGGTGCCCGCGTCCATTTGAGCGCGACAGTCCCGGAAGGCTTCGCTGTGAGACTGCAGGAAAAAGGCGCAGATGTCGTGCGCTCCGGCGCCATCTATGAAGAGAGTATGGCGGCAGCTTCAAGAGATGCCGAGACGACGGGCGCGGTTCTCCTCGCGGATGGGTCCTGGCCGGGTTACACGCATCCCCCGTCCCTCGTCATGGAAGGCTATACGATCATGGCCGAGGAGATGCGCGCGACATTCGAAAAGTCCGGTGAATGGCCAACCCATGTCTTTCTGCAAGCGGGTGTTGGCGGTCTCGCGGCAGCGATCGCCTACAAGATCAGGGACAACTGGAGCGAACAGCCACAGATTTACGTGGTCGAGCCAGATGCGGCTCCTTGCCTTCAGGAAGGAGCGAAACGGGGTGGAGTTGTCGAGGTTGACGGCCCGGTTTCCGAGATGGGGCGCCTCGACTGTAAGGAAGCCTCACTTGTAGCACTCGAAAGCCTTATCGAGACGGCAAACCGGTTTGTTACAATCAGCGATGATGAGGCGGCTCTCGGCGTGCGTTTCGCACAAGCAGCGGGTCTTACCACCACGCCGTCCGGTGCCGCTGGTCTCGGCGCAGTGCTCGCTGCACAGCGTCTCGATCTTGATCTCAAAGAGGGATCACGCGCCCTTGTGATCATTTCCGAAGGCGAAGTCTGAAACGTTAGACGTCAGAAACTCACTGAAACCTTGGGGGTATAAGCGGTGATCGGGGCTTTCGCGCCTTGCGATTGTGCCTATATTGCCGGAAGCCTCCCAATGCAATTGCACGTAGGGTTACCCCAGGCCAAGTTAATGGGCACCAGAGACATCGGTTTTCCGGGCGCCACCAAACAAAGGATTCCTTATGGATAGTTTCCTACTCGTCGCCTTCATTTTTCTGATTGCGGGAGTAGTGGCCGTTCCAATTGCGTCGAAACTCGGACTGGGTTCAGTCCTCGGCTACCTGATTGCGGGAATTGCATTGAGCCCTGTTCTCGCAAGCCTCGACATCGACGTCGTGAGCGTCCAGCACTTCGCGGAGTTCGGTGTCGTCATGATGCTGTTCCTCGTCGGCCTCGAACTGGAGCCCAAAAAACTCTGGCGGATTCGCGACAAATTGTTCGGTCTTGGCGGTCTTCAGGTTGGGCTGACAGCAGCGGGTGTGATGTCCGTTGCAATGATATTCGGCTTGCCCTGGACGGTCGCGCTCGCAACCGGTCTCGTACTCGCCGTCTCATCAACAGCCATCGTTCTGCAGACCCTTCAGGAAAAAGGCCTGATGCAGAGCGACGGCGGCCAGGCCAGTTTCGCAGTTCTTTTGTTCGAAGACGTTGCAGTCATCCCAATGCTCGCCTTTCTGCCGCTTCTCGCATTACCCGAGCTTGTGGAAGCGCAAACCGCCGCCCACGGTGCCGGGGACCATGGCGACGGCCTCAGCATGATTGATGATCTTTATGGCTGGCAGCAAGCACTCGCGACAGTCGGTGCTATTGCGCTTGTCATTGTCGGCGGAAGCTATCTTACCCGCCCGGTTTTCCGCTTCATCGCGGTCGCCAAATTGCGCGAATTATTTGTCGCAGCGACACTCCTTGCCGTCATTGCCATTGCTCTTTTGATGTCTATCGTCGGCCTGTCTCCAGCGCTTGGAACTTTCATCGCTGGCGTCGTTCTCGCAAACAGCGAATACCGCCATGAGCTTGAGAGCGATCTTGGGCCCTTCAAAGGTCTCCTCCTTGGCCTCTTCTTCATTACGGTTGGAGCCGGCATTAACTTCGAGCTTCTGAAGATGGAGCCGGTTTCGATCCTCGCCATGACGTTTGGTCTAATCGGGCTGAAGATCGCAGTTCTTTATTTTCTTGGTGTGATTTTCAAGGTTCGTGGCGCCGACCGCTGGCTCCTTGCACTTGGCCTCGCCCAGGCTGGCGAGTTCGGCTTTGTGCTTCTGTCTTTTACCGTAGCAAGTGCGGTTATGCCGCCGGAAACCGCCGAACCGTTATTGCTTGTGGTCGCACTCACAATGCTCACGACACCGATCCTATTCATTATCTACGACAAGCTGATTGCTCCGCGCTATTCGGTCGCCCAGACACGTGAGCCTGACGAAATCGACCAGGAAGGCGATATCATTCTGGCAGGCCACGGGCGCTTTGGCGTGATCGTCAACCGGCTTTTGCGTGCAGCCGGTCATAAACCGGTCGTACTCGACCATTCATCCGCACAACTCGATATGCTCCGGGCATTTGGTTTCGAAGCCTTTTACGGTGATGCAACCCGTCCCGATCTTCTCCATGCCGCAGGTATCGAGAACGCCAAGGTGTTCATTGTGGCCATCGACAACAAGGAACAGGCGACCGAAGTCGTTCGTTATGTCGCCCAGACCTATCCGAACGTGAAAATCGTTGCCCGAGCGATCGACCGTCCGCATGTCTATGAATTGTGGAGCGCGGGGAGCCGGGACATCATTCGTGAGACTTTTGATAGCGCCGTCAGAACGGGCCGGACGGTATTGGAACTAATGGGCGATAGCCGTGCTGAAGCGCAGCGTAAGGCAGATCTCTTTACGAGGCGCGACCGCGAGGGCATGAAGGAATT
>JBCDCU010000163.1:0-8285 GCA_039181265.1 Pseudomonadota bacterium
CGATCATTGGCTCGAGCCCGCGAAAGAGCGGGAAACGGCTTGAGGGAGATTGGAATGGGTGAGGGACACGATCACAGTCACGACGATCATGAGCCGCTCGTTGTTGAAGACGATGCTGGTAATATTGAAGCGAAGATCATCGTCGATGCGCTTCAGGACGTCTTGATCGCAAAGGGTTTGCTCACGGCGCCGGAAGTGACGAAAGAAATCGAAAAGCTCGAATCTCGCGGGATCCACCTCGGCGCAAAGATCGTCGCGAAGGCCTGGCAGGATCCCGACTACAAGAAACGGCTGCTTGAGAACGGCAAGAGCACGATCCAGGAAATCGGTATTCCGGTCGGTGAGGCCCAGATCGTTGTCGTCGAAAACACCGATGAGATCCACAATCTCATCACGTGTACGCTTTGCTCATGCTATCCACGCTCAATTCTTGGCCAGCCGCCGTCCTGGTACATTTCCAAAGCCTATAGGGCGCGCACCGTTCGCGAGCCGCGGTCCGTTCTCTCAGAATTCGGCCTTGCCCTCGACGACGACATTGAACTGATCGTCCACGACAGCAATGCCGATATGCGCTACCTTGTGCTTCCGCAACCGCCAGAGGGGGCTGATAAGATGGAAGTCGCTGAGTTGGAAGCCATGGTGACGCGCGATCATCTCATCGGAGTGACCCGTTAGGATGTCCCTGGAGGACGGGACGCTTTCTCCTAAAAAACTGGCTGGCGCTTTCGACCAGCGTGTTGCAGCTGTGAGCGAAGCTTGTGTTGCCTGCGGGGCATGCTTCGACGCATGTCCGGTCACAGGACCTGCCGGTCTTGAGAATGCGGACGGGAAAGAGGTCACAGGCGGACTTGTCGATCTCCTCAAAGGTGGAGAGGGCAATGCTGCAGCCGCGCGGTTTGCTGAGTCTTGCATTCTAAGTGGGAAATGCCTCTCAGCCTGCGATTATGGGGTCAATCCAAGGCAGATGCTTTTGATGGCGCGTACTAAGTTGAGCCATCGCAATGCTGACCCCAAAACCCGGCGTCGCAAGGGGGTGCAGAGTTTCCAGGACCTTGCCCGCAGCGTGAAAATTCTGAGCCGCATGCAGCTGAGCCGAGACCAGCTGGCGCGGCTTAGCCAACCCGTCACCCAGGACGATGCTCAAACGTCATCGCAGTCCCCGGATGTCGTTTTTTATACGGGATGCAACGTTCTCAAGACACCGCATATCGCACTGTTGTCCCTCGATATTCTCGACCATCTCGCGATCAGCTATCAGGTCCTCGGCGGACCGTCACATTGTTGCGGCATCCTGCAGACGCGAGCGGGCGATATGGAGGGGGCATCGCGGATGGGCGCTCAGGCTATCGAGCGCTTTCAGTCCTTCGGAACACGCGAAGTCATTTCCTGGTGCCCGTCCTGCCATGTGCAATTCACAGAGACCCATCTGCCAAATCAGGCTTTGGTCGATGATGGCGATCGGCTCTCGATGACGCCGTTTATGCTCTTTCTTGCCTCGCGCCTTGATCGCCTCAAAGCTTACATGACCCAACCGGTTGAGATGCGCATTGCGTTGCACGCGCATCGGGGCGTTGATGGTGTTCCGGACGCGGCCCGCACTCTTCTTCGGGCTGTACCCGGTGTCGAAGTGGTTGACTTGCAGCAGCCAGAGGTTGGGCTCATGAGCAATTCGCTTCGCGCTCTGCCGGATCTCCAGCGCCAGCTCCACCGCGATGAGCTCGAAGCAGCTTCAGCCGCTGGGATTGATGCACTGGTTGCGGTCTATCATGCCGATCATCGCGAGCTTTGTGCCCATGAACGCGACTATCCCTTCGCCATCCTCAATGTCCTTGAGATCATCGCTGCCGGTATCGGACTTCACCAAGATGATCATTACAAACGTCTGAAGCTTAAACAGGACGTTGAGACGATCCTTTTGGATGTTGAGCCTCGTTTGCAAGATAACGGAGTTCGACCGCATGAGGCACGGGCAATTATCGAGTCAGCGTTACTTGGCGATCAGCCGCTTCCGCTCAAGCGTGATTAAGTTCAGTCCGCAGGCTGTGGCGATAAATTAGCCACCTTCCATTCTGCTGCCTGATTTCTAGGCCGAAATCACCCTTTGTTTCTTGGGCACCCTGTTCTGAAACATGAAAAGCGCGTGGCATGTGGATTGCTTAACAAACGGTTAAGCGCGCCTGCAGATGGGCGCGGCTCATCCAGGGAGAGATCCATGTTCAAGATTTTCACTCGAACGGCTGTGTTGGTTTCAGCCGGGGCGCTTATGATGGCAGGTGTTGCAACCGGCGCCCAAGCTTATCCTGACAAACCGGTGAAACTGGTCGTCGGCTTTGGACCGGGCGGCCCATCAGGTATCGCGGCCAGGTTTATGCAAAAACGGTTCAAGGCCGTCACGGGCCAGGAACTCGTCATCATCAACAAGCCGGGTGGCGGTGGCGCAAAAGCATGGTCGCAGATCAACCAGGACGAACCTGACGGCTACAATCTGACGCTCCTGAATTTCCCGCATACGGTCCTCCAGCCAATCGTTCGCGGTGCGAATGCCGGGTACAAAACCGAAGAGGATATCCATCCCGTTCTTTATTACACCTCGGTTCCGCAGGTCGTTGCCGTGCGCAAGGAAAGCCCTTTCAAGACCTTCGCTGATTTGAAGAAAGCCATGGAAGAAAACCCGGGCAAACTCACCTTTGCCGGAACCGGTTTTGGTGGCTCCAACCATTCTGCCTTTCATAAATTCGCTGTCGCAACGGGCCTGAAAGGCGCTTACGTGCCATTCAAGGATACGGCATCGGGGGTCGTTGCGCTCAAAAGCGGTGCGGTTGATGCTGCGTGGACATTCACAACACAGGGCGTGCGGGACGGCGATGCAATCCGTATGCTCGCAGTGGCTTCCGAAGAGCGTGTTGCGCTCTTTCCGGATATGCCGACGCTGACCGAACTCGGCGTTCCGGTGATCGACAAAGCATGGTGGGCGGTTGGTGTGCCTCCCGGGACACCGAAAGAGATCCGCAAAGCGGTTTCCGAGACTTTCGCAAAAGTCGTGAGCGATGAAACCGTTGCCGCCGATATGGACCAGGGAGGGTATGTCCCACTGCTGGTTCCCTATCCCGAAGCAAAAGAATTCAAGGCGGGGATCGTTAAAGACTACACCTCAGTCGGCGAAGCCATCGCGGCAACGCAATAGTTTCGGTTCGGATTATGAAAACGAGCCCGTGCAACGCTTTCCTTGATTGCGCGGCACGGGCTCGTCCGTTCTGCAAACCGTCGACGCCTGATTGGCGAAGACTTGACGATGGCGCTTACAGAATGACCAGCCCATGGACTTCCTGACACACGCCATTGACGCATTCAGTGTCACAAACCTCGCGGTCGCCTTTCTCGGCCTGATCATCGGTATCTTTCTCGGTGCTCTCCCTGGATTGAGCTCGACCTTTGCCTGCGCGGTGATGTTGCCGGTCACCTTTACGATGGCACCGGTGACTGCGCTGATTTTCCTCGGCACCGTTTACATGGGTTCGACCTACGGAGGGTCGTTCGCTGCAATTCTCGTTAACACACCTGGAACTCCGCAATCGATATCAACGACGTTTGACGGTTATCCGATGGCGCAACGGGGTGACGGCGGCCTCGCGCTATCAATCGCCTGTATCGCTTCGGTTGCCGGGGGGATCATCGGGATCGTCTCTTTCCTCTGGCTTGCGCCCGAGCTTGCAAAGATTGCGCTTCTATTCGGGCCTGCGGAATATTTCTGGCTGGCCCTTTTCGGTCTTACGATCATTGCCTCGCTTAGCGAGGGCAATCTGATCAAGGGGATCATCTGCGGTTTTCTCGGGCTCTTTCTCTCTCAAGTCGGGATATCGGTCGTGAGCGGCGATTCCCGGTTCACCTATGAGACCACAGCGCTTGTCGGCGGGATCCCGATTATCCCGGCGACGATCGGGCTTCTCTGCTTTCCCGTCGTCATCGATCTTATCGGTGACGCGGGGCACCATCTGGTTGCGCCGCTGAAGACGCGCGGGAGCGAAGCTGTAAACGCGTTCCGCAAAGTATCAGCGCGGAGCGTCAATCTTCTAAGAAGTTCGGTTCTTGGCACCGTTATCGGGATCATTCCTGCCGCCGGCGGGGCTGTCGCAAGCCTGGTTGCTTATGCCGAAGCATCGCGTTCTGCCAAGAAGGGCGAGAATTACGGTAAAGGCGAACCGGGAGGCATTATCGCATCGGAATCTGCGAACAATGCAACTGTTGGAAGCGGGCTCATTCCGACCTTTGTTCTTGGTATTCCCGGAACTCCGCCGGATGCGGTGATCCTCGGTGCGATGCTAGTGCACGGCGTCCAGATCGGACCGAAGCTTTTCACCGATTTCGGCAACATCGTTTACACATTCGTGGCCGGAATGCTGATCGCTACCGTGCTCATGCTCCCCGTTGGTCTCCTTCTTGGAAAATACATCTACAAGGTCGTCATTCTGACCCCCAAGACTTTTTTGGTGCCGACGGTCGCGTTAATGACATTGATTGGTGCTTTCGCGATCCAGAATAATTACCACGACATGATCATCATGCTTGTCCTCGGCATCTCTGCGTGGATTCTTGCGCGCTTCGGTTTCCCGGCGGCACCGATCGTTTTGGGGCTCCTGCTTGGGCCGATAGCAGAGCAGGGCTTTGCGCAGTCTGTGATGATTGGCAATGCGAAGGGCGATCTCTTCGGCATGTTCTTTGGAAACACAATCTCAATCGTGCTGGTCTTCATGATCATTGCCGCCGTGGTCTTGCCGCCTTTGATCAGATACCGGGCCGCAGCACGATTTAAAATCGCATCCCGCGCGGCTGAGTAAGGAAAGGGAATGACCTCGAAATCAACTTTGTTCGCGAATGTCGGGTCCGGTGCAGTGATGATGCTGTTCGGCACCTATGTCGTATTTGAGGCCCAGAAATTCGATGGCGTTGGAGCTTCCATGCCACTCTTTGTCGGATTTGGTCTGATCGCTTTTTCCGCACTCCTGATTGTCGTCAGTGTTGTGAAGGCGTCGCTGGTTGGTGCAATTGCCCCGCCCACAGGCTCCATGAAACCGCGGCTTGCGTTGACGGTGCTCATGGCGCTTTGGGTTCTTGCGCTCCCCTATGCGGGTTTTATCCTGTCTTCTATCGTCGCCTTTGGATTGATTACTGCCATTGTGCCGCGTCATGAAAGCTGGAGCGTCAAAGGTCTCTTGTCCCATTTCGTTGGAGGCGTCGCTGTCATTTTGGCGTTTTGGTATGTGTTAACCGCCCATCTGAATGTCCCACTTCCAGCCGGGCAGCTCTTTTAACGGTCGGCTTTTTACCGGTTGAGCCGAACTGCCCGGTATTTGGAACTGAAAGAGGCTTCGCGGGATCTCCCGTGGGTTCCTTTTCGCACTTGCGACAAAAGCGCATACCCACCCTGATCGCCCACTTGGACGGGCCGATGTGTCGTCCCGCCTTCACAAACATTGAGCATGGTCACACCGTTCCAACAGCTTGGATGAGGCCATGGCAGAAGAAGCAGGAAGTCAAACGAACGGTGCAGGTGAGAGTAACAGTATCCGAACGCCGCTTGAGACCTTTCAACGGCAGGCCGCACTTATTCATAGTCTCACTTTCAAACATACCCAGACCATCGCTCAGGCGCAGTTTGAAGCGACGAGGAAGACATTCGATGGCTTCCAGAAAATGGTACCGTTGCTCTTCTCTCCGAACGTGTTTCAGGACATGTTCGCCTATTGGCGCGATGTGGGCGAGCGTTCGGTGCTTTTCACCGAGACCCTCTATGATCGCGGAAACAATGCAGTTGCTCGCGAAGAAGAAGGCCTCAAGCCGGTTCTGGCTTTCGACTATGACATGATCGTTGACGGCCGGGGCTTGGATCGGCCGGTCAATTACGCGCTGGTGCGGATCATTCCGCCTGAGGATTTTCCGGCGCAACGTGAAGATGGCAGGCCCTGGGTGATTGTCGACCCGCGGGCAGGTCATGGCAGCGGTATTGGTGGTTTCAAAAGCGAATCCGAAGTTGGCGTTGCGCTTGCGGACGGTCACCCGGTTTACTTCGTGATCTTCTTTCCGAACCCCGAACCCGAACAGACATTGGCTGATGTGTGTCAGGCTGAAGCCACCTTCTTGCGGGCAGTGCGTTCCCGGCATCCTAATAGCCCGCGGCCACTTGTCACCGGCAACTGCCAGGGCGGTTGGGCGTCGATGATCCTCGCGGCGACGCATCCCGATCTCGCTGGACCGGTTGTGATCGCCGGTGCGCCATTGTCGTATTGGGCGGGTGAGGTTGGTAAGAATCCGTTCCGCTATCTCGGCGGCATGATGGGTGGTGCTGTTCCGGCATTGCTTAGCTCAGATCTTGGTGGCGGCAAGTTTGATGGCGCTCATCTTGTCTTCAACTTCGAAGGGCTTAATCCTGCGCGGACCTGGTGGCGCAAGAACTATGATCTTTTCGCGGGCGAAGATGGAGCCGAACGCTTCCTCGAATTCGAGCGCTGGTGGTCCGGCTTCTATTTTATGAATGAAGCGGAGATCCGCTGGATTGTTGAAAACCTGTTTATCGGAAACAGGCTTGCGCGCGGAAAAGCGATCCTCAACGATGGGACGCCGGTTGATCTCACACGCATCGAAGCGCCTGTCATCGTCTTCGCCTCTCACGGCGATAACATCACCCCGCCGCAACAGGCCTTGAACTGGATCCCGGATCTTTATGAATCCGTCGATGACTTGCGCGCTAAGGGGCATGTCATCATCTACACGCTCCACGAGAGCGTTGGTCACCTCGGAATATTTGTCTCCGCACAGGTCGCTTCCAAACAGCACAAGCAGATCACATCCGTTGTGAAAACCATCGAAGCGTTGTCGCCCGGCCTTTATGAGATGAAGATCGACATGATCGATGGGGTTTATCAGGTGGCGTTTGAAGACCGGACGATGGACGATATTCTCGCCCTCGGTGACGGACGCGATGAAGACCCCGATTTTGCCGCCGTCGCGCAATTCTCCGAATGGGCAACCAAAACCTATGAACTGACGTTGCGGCCATTCATCCAACAGGTGGTGACACCTGACGTTGCGGAGCACATCAAGAACAGCCATCCGATGCGTCGGCAATTGACCTTTTTCTCCTCTAAGAATCCCGCCTTGTCTTCGATCAAGGAACGAGCGCGGAAGATACGCGAGAACCGGTCGCCGGTGGATACTGACAATCCGTTCTTACAAGCAGAACGGTTATGGGCTGATACGATCGAGACAGGCTGGAATCGATATCGCGATTGCCGTGATGCAATAATTGAAATCGGTTTTCACACGATCTGGGGAAGTCCGCATATGCGCCGCCTCGGTATGGTCGAAGAGAGCCGTCCTGCAGTGAAAGATGCGGAGCGGCTGCCAGAAGTTCGGCAAATCTTGTCCAGGGTCAAACAAGGCGGATACCCGGAAGCGATCGTTAGAATGCTCGTCATTCTTGCACGTGCACGCGGATCCGTGAGACGAGACAGGCTTGAGCGTGCCCATCGCGTGCTTCACTCGAAACCACCATTCGACAATATGCCGGAGGCGCGGCGGGCGCAGATGATCCACGATCAGACTATGATCGTGGATTTTGCAGGAAAGGAAGCGATCTCCAGCCTTCCGGATCTGCTGCATGATGAAGTTGACCGAATTCGCGCGATTGATCTCGTTCTCACTATCGTTGGACCACCGGATGAAATGAATGCTCCAACGCTTGCCATGTTCAAACATCTGCAGGCTGTTCTGCGGCAATTCGCGAAAGGGTGGCATGACCCGGCCCATTCAGTTCGAACAAGGTCGCCTAATGATCCTATGGGCTCCCAGATGGTGGGAATGGGGCATCCGGTTGCCGCACAATAAATGAAGCGGAGATCCATTCCGTCAGAGCTGGCGAAGACGCAATGAACGTGTTTGGTGCGCCGATTCCGGAACAGGAGGGCGAATTTGTATGCCGCTACGGCACCTATTGCAGCCAATAAAAACACCGGTATTTTCAATGGGATCGCTGTTTTCGATACTGCATCGTATTGGGTATAAGGTAACCGGGTACAACAAGAGTCATAAGAATTTATGCAGCCGATAGTACTGTATTGGATAGATATTAAGTGATTGAATTATATGACCTAAATTTTTGTTATGGCAGCTCATGTGACTAACAGGTCACAACTTAAACGGAACGTGATTCACTTCTCTTATTCTTGCCACATTCACTGGAATCGGGCTGGAAATGTGACGTGTTTGTGTCATTATGGACCACTGCCCAA
>JBCDCU010000164.1:0-8230 GCA_039181265.1 Pseudomonadota bacterium
GCCGGTATTCTGATCATCTGGGATCGGATGTTCGGCACGTTCCAGGTCGAGGAAGAAACCCCTCGCTATGGTCTGAAACGCAATTTCAACAGCCAGAACCCCTTCCATGTCTGGTTTTCAGAACTTCCCGGTTTGTGGCGTGATCTGAAAGCTTCCAGGTCCTTGCGCGAAATCTGGATGCGCCTGTTCGCCCATCCGGGATGGGATCCGACGCAGAGATGATCGGCCAAAAATCGGCCTATCTTTCTGATAGCCATCCCCTTCTATCAGGCGAGAAGCTATCCGTCGGGGCCCTGTTCAGAATCTTTCCCGGGTCGATTGGTATCACCTGGATGCTGACGCTCTTGGAGACGGTGCTAATCGCTTTCGCCCCGTTGTTCATAGGCTTTGCGATCGATGGCCTTCTGAAGAACGATCTGACCGCACTCATGCACCTGAGCGTTCTTCTGGGATCGCTGACCACCGTTGGTGTGGTAAGGCGCATTTTCGACACCCGGGCTTACGGAATGATCAGGGTGGAACTTGGTAGGGAGCTCGTTTCGAGAGCGAGTGGCCATCCCGTTTCAGCGACCAATGCCCGGCTCGATATGGCGAGAGAGCTTGCCGATTTCCTCGAAGATGAAGTGCCCGCTCTTCTGGGGTCTTTCGTCCATCTGGGTGTGGCTCTGGTTATCTTATTGTCCTTTCATCCGTTGCTTTTTGGCGCTGCGCTTTTCGCCGGAATTCTGGTCTTACTCATATATGCTGCGGTTCATCGGCGTTTCTTTCGGCTGAATGGTCGATTTAACCACCAGATGGAACGCCAGGTGACAGCGCTATCGAGCGGATCGTTGAAGAAGCTTCGGATCCATCTTTTGAAGCTTCGAAAGGCCGAGATCAGAATTTCAGATACAGAAGCATTCGTTTACGGGGCAATGTTCGCCGTACTTGTCGGCTTTATTATATTTAATCTTTGGTTTGCGGCCACAAATCTGGACATGACTCCGGGCCGCATATTTTCAATTATCAGCTATTCCTGGGAGTTCGTTGAAGCAGCGCTTGTCCTTCCGGTAACGCTGCAAAGCTGGTCGCGTTTATCCGAAATTACTGAGCGGATTAATGCGGTTGAGTAAAACCCAACGAGCGATGCGGCTTAGCTTATGTTGCTGAATTGGTGATGAGCTTCCAATGGGCTTGCGCTGAAAGTACGCAGTATTGTCCTCAGGCCTCGCATCGCAGAATGAGCGAATGGCTTAAAGGGGAAAGGGCCACCGAATAAGCACCGGTTTGCGACCTCCCAGAGGCTCGGTATCAACCTGGTCTGCAATGAAATCGGCGACATCAGCGCGTGAGATCACGCCGTTCCGCCAAGTGGCTGGCTCTGTTAAAACACGATAAGTGCCGGTTGGAGGACCATCTGTCAACACGCCTGGACGCACGATCATCCAATCGAGTGCGCTCCTTGTGATGAGAGTTTCCTGGATTGATTTATCATCATAGGCGCGCCCCAAGGCTGCGCAGAAAGGAAGGCGCTGGAGAGGACTGATCGCCTGATCGCTATCGCCCGCGCCAAACCCTGTGACCGCGATGAGGCGCTTGACGCCGGATTCCCCCATCGCGGGAAGAAGCGCTCTCGTTGCTTCGGAAAAAAGCGTCACAGGCCCGGTGATCATTTTGAAATCGGCCTTCACACCAAGCGCCTGAATGACTGTTTCGACCCCCTGAAGCGCACGCTTAATATCTTCGGCGCTCAAAGCATCGCCGCGAAACGCTTCGATCGCAGTGTCGCGCGTATTCGGCGTGTGTCCGCTTCTGGAGAAGGCGCGGACCGAGTGTCCGTCTTCAGCCAAACGTTTTGCAACGGCCTTCCCGATACCGCGACTCGCGCCTATCACAAGAACCTTGGCCACTTAGAACTCCATTAAAGATTCGGCTTCAATTGCCCCTGAGCGTTGTTAAATGGGGCGCGGCGCGTCAGGGTCCATGATGAGGCGAGGGAAAGGGCTTAGTGAAGTTCTGGGCCTCGACATATCAGCGCGACGGCTAGGTCGGCGACGTACCGATTCTTTCCGAAGCCGGTTCAGCCATTGCCAATTGGCGCAACTGCGCTTTTAGAACCTTACCGTTTGCGTTGCGCGGCAGGGGTGCCGTGAGGAAGGTTATGAAGTCCGGCACTTTATAATCTGCGAGGTGTTTTGCGCAGTGGTTTCGGACTGCGTCGCGGCTCAAAGTATCGCTCCCATAGATGAAGACATGTGTCTTTTCTCCGAGAACCTTATCCTCCCGACCGACAACAGCGCATTCAATCACATCGGGCAGATCCGCAATCACGTTTTCCAATTCGGCGGTGTAGATGTTGTATCCGCCACGGATGACCATGTCCTTTTTGCGGTCGTGCAGATAATAAAAACCCTCTGCATCGCAAGACCCAATATCGCCCGACTTCCAATAGCCTTCATGAAAGCCCTCGCGGGTCTTTTCATCGTCTTCCCAATATCCAGGAACCACCATCGGTCCGGCGATCCAGAATTCACCCGCCGTCCCAACCGGCACATCGTTGCCCGCGTCATCGACAATCCGGATATGACCACAGGGAACGCACTTGCCGACACTATCTGAATGCCGTGTTCCATCACCAAGCGGCATAATCGTTGCGGGGGAGGTGACCTCGGTCGAACCATAGGCATTGACCAGGATGAGCCCCGGCAACGCCTCGGCCAATCTCGAAATCGTCGCTTCCGGCATCGGCGCACCGCCATAGCCGCCAATCCGCCAGTCGCTGAGGTCATAGTCGGCGAAGTCAGCGCGCAAGAAACAGAGATTGTACATTGCGGGTACAATCAGGGTGTGCGTCATGCGTTCGCGGTCAGCCAGGATAAGAAAGTCCTGAGCCTGAAAGGCGCGCAGGAAAATGCTGCAGCCATGAGCTGCAATCATCGTGAAAAGGTTCGCAACCAATCCCGTCACATGAGAAGAGGGAACCGCCACGATTGACCGGTCTTTTGGCCCGAGTTCCATAGAGTGCACGAAGTGGAGCGCCGAGTGCACGATATTGACATGGGTCAGCATTGCGCCCTTGGGACGGCCCGTTGTTCCCGATGTGTAGAGGATGACCGCGGTCTCTTCCTCGTTGATCCATACGTCAGGGGGCTGCGCCTTAAAAAAAAGCGTGTTGAAATCATGGACGGAACCAAATGCACCATCCGTGCAATAATAGAAATCGAGCTTCGGTAGATCTGCCGCAAGCGGGAGCCGGTCTTTGACAAAGGCATCAAAGATCAGGCAACGCGCCCCGCAATGATTGAGAATGTAGGAGAGTTCCGGTGTCTGCTCACGGATGTTGATCGGAACGGCAATGGCTCCAATCCGGATTGTTGCAAGAAGAGTGACCAGAAATTCCGCCCTGTTACCGATGAGGATGGCGATCCGGTCTCCTTTGGAAAGTCCGAAGCTTGCAAAGCCGGTTGCGAGTTCTGCGGTACGATGGTCAAGGTCCTTGTATGTGAGGCGCACCAGCCCGGCGACCAGTGCTTCGCCGTCAGGATTCTGAGAAACGGCCTCCTGAAACATTGCCATTAGATCGGCGGGCCGGTCCTTGAAGCAGGTTACGCAGCGGGACCCGAAGAGTACCTCTTCGCCGCAAAGATCTGCCATATCGGTAGAGCCCGTCATAAACCGCTCAGCCTTCGCTCCCCTTGTTTTCTTCGATGATCTCACCGCGCTCAATCACATATTCCCGGTCGAGCAGCGTCTCTGCGTGATTGAGTTCAGACTGGGCAATCAGGATTGAGCGGCCCTCCTGTCTGAGGGCAGCAATCACCTCTGACAAGCGTTCAGCAAGGGCAGGTGCAACCCCTTCGAAGGGTTCATCAAGGGCGAGAAGCTTGGTTCCAGCCATGAGCGCGCGACCGAGGGCTGCCATCTTTTGCTGGCCACCCGACAAGAGAAGAGCCTTTCGATCCTTCATACTTTCCAGTTCCGGCATCAGGTCATAGACGAAGGCAAGCCCGGCGACGTGGTCCAGTTTCGAATTCACCCAGGAGGGAAGCAGGATGTTTTCTTCAACAGTCAGTTGCGGGACGAGCCGCCGGTCTTCCGGCATGTAACCGATGCCGAGATGCGGTCGCGCATGGGCTTCCATATTGGCAACGTTTTGGTCAAGGATCTTCACCGTACCGGCAACCGGTTTGATGAGCCCCATAATGGTTCGAAGGGTTGTCGTCTTTCCCGCACCGTTGCGTCCGACAAGACCGATGAGTTCCCCTTCGCCAACATGGAGTGTCAGTCCGCGCAGGATCGGCGAAGACTGGATTTTGACTTCAACACTGTCGAGCGAGAGGATCATTTCAGCTTCCCCGTCACATAGCGCTGGACCTGTTCATCGCTGAGCACTTCATCGGGGGCATCATTCGCAATGATTTGACCGTCATAAAAGGCAAGCACCCGGTCGGAATAGCGCGTCACGATATCCATATCGTGTTCCACAAAGAGGACCGTGACGTCTGCGCTTTTGAGCACGTCCATAACAAGATCCATGATCGGGAACTTTTCTTCGGATGCGACCCCACTTGTTGGTTCATCGAGAAGCATCACTTTCGGGTGGCCTGCAATCGCCATTGAGATATCAAGCAGCTTGCGCGATCCGGCCGAAAGTTCCCCCATGCGGTTGTCTCTGAAGTCGGCAAGGTGGAACTTTTCCAGGGCATCCATCGCCTTGTCGACATTCTCCGAGGACGTGCCGAGACGCCAGAAGCTCGGCGGCGTCTGCTTTGAAATCGCAAGCGCAATCAGCATGTTTTCAAGAACGGAGAGTTCCGCGCAAAGCTGATGGATCTGGAAAGACCGGCAAATGCCCAATCGCGTGATCGCGCGCGGTTGCAATTTGGTGATGTCGCGGCCTTCGAAAAGGATGTGACCGGTATCCGGTTTGATATAGCCGGTCACCATATTCACAAAGGTCGTTTTGCCCGCACCATTCGAGCCAATCAGGCTCCAGATGGCGCCTTTTGGCACCGCGGCATTCACCTCGCGGGCAGCCGTGACTGCCGCAAAGTTCTTGTTCACATCCTCCGCGACGAGGATTGCGTCGCTTCCCGCCACCATCACGTTCCCTTCCTTTCACGGTCCCGCTTTGAGAGAAGCGAGCCCAGACCGTTGGGCAGAACGAAGATCACGACTAGCAGGAAGATGCCGAGCGCGAGCTGCCAGGTATTCGGGAAGTAAAGGTTTGAGAAGGAGCGGACGACTTCAAGGATGATTGAGCCGACAAAGACCGCGCCAACGGAGTAGAAGCCGGAGAGAATGCCGACGAAGACGAATTCGCCGGACGTGGTCCAGAACGAATATTCCGGGTCCACATGGCCGATGGCGAGACCTGCGATCACCCCGCCGAGACCGCCGAGTGCCGCAGCCAGCACATAGGCGACGGCGATTGCGTTCCTGACTGAGGCGCCGAGATATTCAATTCGGAGTTCGTTTTCGCGAATTCCGAGAAGGATAAGACCGCGTTCGCTGTCAAAGAACACCCTCATGACGGCACAGCTTGCGACAGTGGCAAGGCTTGTAAAGATGAAGAGCGCCAGTCCGAGTTCACGGCCTTCAGGCGCATATCCGAGAAACGTAGGGGCGGACACGTTCATCCCGTCGGTGCCGCCGATGACGTTGAGTTTCGCAAGAGTGCCGTAGAGGATCATCGATAGCGAAAGCGATAACATCGCGAAGAAAATACCGCGATAATTCGCAAGAAGAGGGCCGAAGATTGCCCCGACAAATCCTGCGACCAGAACGCCCATGATCGAAATCACGAAAATGTCCGTCATCCCCAACAGGTTGCTCAAGAAAGCTGCCGTGTAGGCCCCGAGGCAGTAATAGAGCCCTTGACCGAAGGAGACGAGGCCAGCGCGCATGAGCCCGATAATGCCGAGCGCCACCATGCCTTTGGCGAAGGAAATGGTGATCAGGAACATGAGCCATGCCGGCATCAGGAAGCCAGCCACAGACAGAATGGCGAATGCTGCAAGCGCGATGATCGCGTTCTTCTGAACCGGACTCATATCTTCCTCGCCTGAACTTTCTGGAAGAGCCCCTCAGGCCGGAAGACGAGGACAACCGCCATCACGAGATAGATGATGAAGAGTTCTGCCTCGGGCAAAAGGTGGACTGAGAAGGCCCGGGCGATCCCGACGAAAATGGCACCGATCGCCGCCCCTTCAATCGAGCCAAGTCCGCCGATGATGACGACAGCGAAGGCGACAATGATCACATTGACGCCGATCCCGGGCGACACCGAAATCATGGGCGCGGTCAGCGCGCCGCCAAGGGCTGCGAGAAAAACACCGATTGTAAATGAGATGATGAAGACCCGATTGACGTCGATCCCCATTGTCTGGCTCATCTCCCGGTCATGGATGACGGCGAGGATCACCTTGCCCTGCTTGGTTCTGTTAAGCGCGTACCAGACGGCGAAACCCGTGACGGCAGAGACGCCAATCACAAGGAAATCATAAGTGACATAAAAGAGCGGGCCAATTTCGACATTGCCGAGAAGACCATAGGGTTCAGAGGCAAAGAGGGGGGTCACGCCCCAGATCAGCTTGATGACATCTTCAAGGATGAGGAAGACGCCGTAGGTCACAAGAACCAGGATCACGTGATCGCGGCCATAGAAGTGCCTCAGGAGGCCGCGCTCAAGCAATGGGCCAATCACAATTGCAACCGCGATTGCGGCAAACACCATGACCGCGTAGCTCCCGAACGGGAAGTTCTCGCCGCCAAAGGCGAAATAAGCGCCGACCGCGCTCGCTGTCGCATAGGCGCCCACGGCATAAAGGCTGCCATGCGCCAGGTTCAAAATATTAAGGACACCGAAGACGAGAGTCAGTCCGACGGAGACGATGAACAGCCACGCACCGTAGATGAGGCCGTCCACCAGAATGACACCTAAGAGCTCCATTCCGGCACTTTCCTGAAAATTTAAGGAAGGGTCCGCCCGGAGGATGTCCGGGCGAACGTCGTTTGGTGAGGCACGTGCCTAGTTACACTGGGCGCCCGGGAAACCCTGCTTGATCCAGTCGATGGATTTCACACCATCCGGCGGGTTCACGCACTCAGCGTCATAATATTCAAGGTCGATCAAAGTCATTTTGCCGGCTGCATCGTCCCACTTTGTCGTTCCGATTGCATTGGGCTGGATTGCCTGATGACCGCCTGCGAGCTTCATCTGGATCTTGCCGGAAGGCGCGATCCACTCGAGGCCCTTCATGGCTGCGGCAAGCTCTTCATCGGTCGGCTTCTTGCCGCCGTTTTCAGCCATGGCTTTTTCAACGGCGGTCTTGAGACCCAGGATCGCCTGCCACATCCGGAACGGTGCCTGGACCGGGAAGGTGCCGTAGCGCTTTTCGTATTCTGCCCAGAGCGTCTGGGTGAGTTCATCTCCGCGCGGTTGGGCCGCGAGACCGTTCACGCCACGCGCACCAATGATGACGCCGTCCGGCATTTTCTGGCCAAGCTGCGGGATCACATGGTCGCCTGCTGCAAGGGCGACCTGGCTGCGGTCGAAGAGGCCCCGTGGCCCGGCCTGAAGGACAAAGGCCTGAAGGTCACCGCCCCAGAAGCTTGAATGGACAACGTCAGCTTTCTCGCGGATCAGCGCCGAAATCTCGGTGCCGTACTGACCAGCAAAGATTTTCGGAAAGAGCTCTGTCTTCGCTTCAGATCCCGGATTGAGGTTGGAGACAGATGTCTTGAAGTCTGCCCAGGAATCCTGACCCCAAGCATAATCCTGATTGATACCGGCAATTGTATCCATCTTGATGTTGCGGGCCTTCATGTATTTCGCAAGCGAGATGTTATCCATCGCCGCATGCGACGCGGTGCGGAAGACATACTCATAGCTTCCTTCCTCAAAGACGCGCGGTGTGCCGCAGTCATAAAGGATTGTGAAGGCCTTCAACTCATCGGCAACCGGTGGGATTGCAAGGCAGTCCCCGGAGCTTACATATCCAAGCACCGTATCGACATTCTCGCGTTGAACGAGATTGCGGAATTCCTGGACCTGTTTGGTGGCACCACCTGCCTCGTCAACGACGACAGCTTCTATCTGAAGGCCGCCAAAACCCGGCTTGTCGTAAGGGGCTGGCAGAAGTCCCCCCTGATTGATCATTTCGATCAACATCTTCCCGCCATTCCAGGCCGGAACACCGAAGCTTTCGGCAGCGCCACCGGATAAGAAGGTGTGGTCGCCCACTTTGAA
>JBCDCU010000165.1:0-8204 GCA_039181265.1 Pseudomonadota bacterium
AGCGGTTTTTATATTGTTTATTATTGGTGCTTTTAATATTTCTTATGCGCGCTCTGCGGAGTTTGACTGTTTAGAATATGGTTTTAATGTTGAGCAAAACATCGAGGTATTATACGAAGACAACGCTAACATCACGAATTACATTTCTTGTTATACTAGAGCGCATCAGATCTTACTGAACGAATTGAAAGCGCGTTTGAAATCGATGAGTGAAAGGTCTGATCTACTGGCAAAAAGCATGCCTGAAAAAGCTCCTGTGGTGGAAGCTCTCGTTGAAAGGAACAGGCGTCTTTACAGGCAGCTGGTTTACTTGGAAGGTAAAGTAGACGAATTGCTGATGCATCGTTCCCGAAAACAAAACCGGACGGGGAAGCAGTAGTGCGCAGATGACAAAGTCCTGTACCTCATCATCGCGATTATCGGGACGCGGTAGGACCTTTGCCCCGCTTTTGGCTGTTTGGTTTTCGCTTGTTTCGGTTTCATCGGGTCATTCCGCCTCCATTGAGGAGGCGTGCAGAAAAATCGTGCAACGCCTTGAGGATAAGATCGAGTTGCGCTCGGAATTTAACAACGAAACCGCAACGTATCTGGCGTGTCTCTTAAAACTGCAGGGTTTCGAGACTGAGTCACTGGCGCTGCAAATACGACAGCAGGGTAAAGTCACCGATGATCATATGCGTCTAGTAGATGAGCATGCGGATGACATGAAAATCCTGGTTGACGAATACGGGGAACTCGAAAAACGGTTGAAGGTGTTGGAAGAAAAAATCGACCAATTGTTGGCCGAATAATTGCCTGTAGTTGTCCGATGAAAGCCTCATTGCAAAGCCTGTCGTCATCGCCGTTTACGTGGGATTCCATGGCGCAATTGTTTTCGCGTCGGACGAATAAACTTACCTGACCGGATTAGCATATGAAGCAGTGTGGGGACCTCTGGCAGTTCGTTCTGGTCCTTCAGATGTTTCGTAATCAAGTTTCTCACCTCGGTGCCTTTCACATCAAAGCCGTTGATGCGGATTTCGGTGTTTTCATCCTTCAGTAGATCAAGCGTTATGTCATCGCTCTCGTCGAGCGGATCACCGTCGTAATCGATTTCGAATAGGTGGCCATCCTCGGTCCAAAACCTGCCTGGTCGTTCATTGATCGCATTGAAAAAGCCGTTGGGATCAATCCTGACGCGGGCCAGAAGAGTTTGCGCCTCTTCCGTGATTTCGGCGTCTGTCGGGCGTCTGCCTTTCTTAATCGCCTCATGTTCTGCGAAGAGGTATATGTTCATCTTGAAAGCGTCGCGCCGTGCGGTGACCGCCGGATGATTGCCGGTTAAGCCGTTCTTTTTGATGAAGCCGTCCGCCATCCCTTGCACATGGGCGTAGGTCTGGCGCAGGACCGGCGTCAGAACGCGGCCGTTCATCATCGTTTCGCGGCGTTCGGCAAAGGTCTCGAAATCCTCTTGCGAGAGCCGCCCGAGCCATTCTGTCGGATCGGATTCGCTGATCGCCTGAGGATTATCGGCAAGATCTTCAAACAGGCGATTGAAGAGTGCGGGATCGGTTTCGGCCGGCCCGTCTTCTGTGATCTGTCTTTGATAGGCCCGAAAGCGCGCCATGGCGGCAGGGCCGAGGGTTCGCTGGGTTTCCAGAGAGATCGCTTCAGCCGATTGTCCGGAATGAATGAAGCCGAGCGCTTGTTTCCTTGCTTTGGCCTTTATCAGTTCTCGTTCCCTGTCTTGCAGGCGGGCGAGACGGTCGAATTCGCGTGTCGCCGCTTCCCGTTCGACGGGATCTGAAATCTCTGGCAGACCCAGACGCTTTGTAAGACGATCTGCAGTCTTGTGGGAGAATTCATGCCGCAGCGCCGGATCGAAGGATCCATCCCGCGATCCGCTAGGTTCAATCTGCCAGTTTTTGTGCTCTAACGGGAAATGAAGACCGAACCGTTGTGCGTTCTCCTGCACCCAGGTTCTTGCAGCTGCCGTTTCAACATTGAGATCTGCCGCAAGTCCGCGCCCATGCTCGCTTGAGGGTATTGGCCCGGCTAATCGCCGTGCATTTCTCTTTTGCGCCTGACCGTTCGATCCGACCTTTCGCTTCGCATTGTCCAATGATTTCAGATAGTCCTCATAGGATCTGAACCCTGCAGCAATCTTGATTTGGTCCCGTATTTCTGGCGGCGCGCTTCGAATCATCGCGAGAAGTCGCGTTCCGAATTCGGTGTTCAAGCCATCCGTTTGTGAAGGATCAACACCCTCCTTTAGAAAGGAGCGCAGTCCGGGATTTGCATGTAGTTCGAGCTTTGCCTTGGCTTCAGGCTTGTCGTCGGTTTGCTGAGGCGCTGACTCAATGCTGTCCGATTTGACGGGTTCTGTCCCGCCCGGTCCCTCTTCGGATGCAGATGTTGCGGCTTTATCGGGCGCGCCAACGGCGATGCCACTTTCTGGCGCTTCCCCTTCAAACGCCGCGCGGCCTTTTTCGCTGCCCCGATACGTTGCAGCCGCGGTGTCCAGCATGATGAGGCTTTCGTCGAAAGCATTCGGCTCAATCTTCGACTGGTTCGCGTTGAGATAAGCAAGTCCCTCCTCAGGGTTTGCATTTCCCAGTGTGTGCGCAACACCGATATGGATCTGCGTCTGATGCTCGATGATCCTGCGCTGCAGCGTCTCAGGCGTCCAATTGTTGGCTTCGGCCCGCTGACCCAGTTCGTCGATAACAATCGTCAGGCTTTGCGGGACCTGTGTCGGATCCTGAACCGCATCCGTGATTGCCGTTCTAATCCGTCCGTCACTTGCCGCTTGCTCGGCCCGCAACCCTTCGGACGCCGCCTGGAGCCCTATCGTCTCATTGGCTTTTTTCTGCCGTGCTTGAAGGGTCGCTTCGACCTTTTTGCGAGTCTCGGGCGGTTCATTCTTGAGAAGAGCAATCCGCTCTTTCGCAAGAGCATCCATCGCTCCCTTCGCGCCGACGATTGCCGCCTCGCCCTGGGTCTTTAGATAGCCGGTTTCTTCGTTATGAAGAAGATCGCGGATTGTTTCAGCGTAGGCTGTATCGAGTTTCTTCGCCCGCGTCGTGGCAGCTTTGTCCTGGATGATATCGATTGCCGATCCAATCGCTTCGATCCCGGGCGCGAGCTGCCCTATGCCTGATTGAAACGGGCGAACGGGAACCGGTTCAAAGGCGCGGACGACTTCACTCGGTTGCTGGCGTCGAATACGTGTCGGCATTTATCGGTAAGCCTGTGTTGATGTGAATTTCGGGCCAACCTTGCCGGCAGTCGTCAGCAACGAGCCGACCGCGCCGAAGAGCGCCTGCGACCGGATAGAGCGTGCTTCTGTTCTTGAATTCGCCGCTTGCTGGGCGAATTGGCGTCCGCGTCGGACCGCATTTTCTCTGATCGCAAAGGCATCGGATCCCGTCACCTCGAAGCTTTCATTCAGAAGGTCGAGGCCGAGCGGACCGGACACATCAATCCCATTTGCGGCAAGCCCCGCTTGCTGTCGCGCAGCTTCAATCGCCCCTGCCCTCCGCCTTCGGTCGGATTCATCCTTGCCCTGTTCGATGGCATCAAGGGCCGCCTGATCCTGCTGCCGGGCTGTCTCTTCAGCGGCCCTTGCTGCCGCATTCGCCTGCGAAATCTTGCTGACAGCACTGAAGATCCCGGCACCCAATTTAAAGATCGAGCCGATACTCAATCCGCTTGATGCAGCACCGGCAGCAGCACTTGCAGCCCCCGCCGCGCCAGCGGCCCCAGCACCTGCACCACTTAAACCGAGTGCACCCAACAAAGGAGCAAAAAAACACATCCGTCAGATATCCTTTTTGAAAAGCATGAAAAACGCGGTCCCCTCACGAGGCCGCGTTCGGCTCGAACGAAAAAAGCCCGGTCGAAACCGGGCCTTGCGATTGCTTGTTTGCTATTTAATTCCTGCTCAAGAGGTGCCCGGCGTTTGTGACGGGCTTTTTTGTCTATGGAGCAGGTTGCTGCCGCGGATTAGTGGCAGTGAAAGTGCTTTGAATGAGAGTGACACCCATTCGCATCGGTTTTGTCGCCATGCGCTTGTGCTGCCACCGGAGCAATCACGAGGGCCAGGGCAAACATCAAAGACACAAATCGCATAACGACCTCCTGCGAATCTAAACACCATGAGAATTGACGCCGAATTTCAATCCAATATTGATTTGGGTCAACCATTAAAAAAGGTCGCACCGGATTCACCCTTAGCCCTGAAGGCACTGAATAGCGCATCACTCAGGTATACTCTTTGAAAAACGCAAGAACGCATTCCCGTTAACGGGGATCCGCTCCTCTTCGAATATGAAGCCCGCCCATTTGAGCCAGCGGATCGCAAGCCGGTTCTTCTCGTGGACGAGGTTCCAGGCGAGCACGAAACCATCTGTCAGCCGATGGAGTTCCGTTTTCGTATGACGGATGAAACAGGTTCTGACGCTTGGCTTTTCGATCAGAGTTGTAGATGCCAGCCAGGGCATGCATTCCCCGCCGAGAACCGACACAGGTGCGCGTCCGTAAATCGTTGCGATCCGACCCCCAAAGAGGCCGGTACGGACGACATCCGACCGATCGAACATCACCTGCATGACCTCGTGGAGATCCTTGTTCCCCATGGTGAGGCGTGCTTCCAACCGGTCGATCCCCCGCATGTCCGCGACAAGACCCGGAATGTCGGCGCGGCTTGCATCCCTGATCTCAAGGCTCAATTGGAGCGGCCGATCGAGACTTCCGGCGCAATGCCGAGAACGGTCATTGGAAGCGGATAGCGCTGTCGGACGACAAGCGTTCCGTCCTTTGTCCAGTTCGGCGCAATCTTGAGATCCATCATGCCGGTAAAGGGCGCAATCGGTTCTGTGAGATCCGTCCCCGTTTGGACGATTTCTTCAAGCCTGTCCCGGTCGGTTCCCGCTGCGATCCCCCGCGTCTTATCAAGTTGCACCCGCGCCTTGCTGATGGAATGCGGCCGCCCTCGTGCGGACCCCACATCCTGAAGGTCGATGGCGGGTGGTAATGTTTCGATTTCCGCTTCAAACGGAAGGCCGATATGAACCTTGGAGGCCGCACGCGGCAAGACGACCTCACCGCCCGTCACCGTCATATCTTCAACCACATTGCCGTCAGCCAGGGCGGCGACCCGCTTACCCTCCAGATGATCAAGCCCGGTGATTGTCGTGATCGGCGCACCATCATAGGTAACACCGCAATCGACGAAGAAGGCATCGCTGATATCGGTGATCCGCCGGTCGCGCATCCGCTCGACATAGCGCTTTTCCTGGCCGTTCACGGTGCGCCTGACAGAGAGATAAAGCACATCGCGGTTTCCTTCGGGAACCACACAGAGGCTTTCGACGAAACCACCTGAGAGATCGTGCTCGGTCCAGGCCCAGACCCTGTGTTCTCGCTTATAGGTGAGGCTTAGAAGCGTGCCGTCATCAAGATGAACCCAGATCAGGGAATACGGGTTCTTGGCGTAAGCCCAGCCCGTCACTTTGCGTCCCTCGAAATAGTGGAAGGCAAAGACCGTCAGATCGTTACCCGTATAGCCATCCTGCTCGAAGGCGTATCTGAGATCGCGCACCTGATTGCCGGTGCGGTCGACATAAAGGACCGTGTCTTCAACGACGATCGGCTTCACCGTATGGCAGCCAGAGAAACTCTGCGGCGTCTGGATGGGATTGGTGGCCAAGAGAACGTTATCAGGCCCGGAAATCGTGAATTCCCCGCCGGTCGTGAAGACCACAAGCTCGCGGAGCGCCACCATATAGCGGATCGAATTCAAGGCATCGCCGGTGATATCCATTTCGATCCGGTCCGTGTCGCGCAGAACGCGGGATTTGGTGAAGTTCGAGAAATCCCCGGTGCGCGACGCCCAGACCGTTTCAGGAAGAAGGCGTGACCCGCCATAAAAGATGCGTTGTTGGTACTTCGCAACCGATCTTGGATAATAGCCTGCCCCTGAAAACACATTGGCGTATTCAATTGGGGCGATCGTTAGATCGGGCGAAATATTATCGTCGATGAACGTCTTTTCAGTCGTATAGCCGATGTAACCGTAAACTCCGTTTCGCTCGCGATAGACGTTGTATTCCTGTGCGCTCCCAGTCCATGTGATCGTGTTTTGCGCATCCTGTTCGTCGAGGTCTTGCGCACTGTTCACCGCCCGATAAGGACTGGCAAACCCTTCGACATCGCCGTCATAGCCGGAAACCTTGTATTTATAGGTGTCGTTTCCGCCAGTCTCCGATTCCACACTCTTAATAGTTGGCTCGTCAACGGACGGGTCCACCTCGACATCTGCGAAGCTGATATTGTCACTTGCAAAACGCGACATGCGTTTCGGATGGACATCCTCTTGGGCAAAGAAGATGACATCAATCGACTGCGTATAATCCGCTTCATCGATCTGTGCGGCTGTGTAAGGCGTTGAAGGCAGATAATCCGAACCGCCGGACTGCACCACACTCCCCGCCTCGATCACCTTCATCTGGTTCTGCCCCATCACGAGCACCAGCGAATCCCCGACATCGCGCTCAAACGGAATCAGGCGGTGCTTATATGAATGGTCGATCACCTCGCAAACGAATTCGGTGCCTGCCCGGTTTGAGACGCCGCCATGGACATGGACGAAGACGTTCTTTCCGACCTTGAGCCCGACGTCGTATTTCTGAGTGTCGAGGCGCGCGTGAAGACCGGGACCGAGAACCCCGCCCCCGAAGCTTGGCTGAAAAACGGCTGTCGGCATCAGGTATCAGTCGTCATTTGCCTGAAATGGAAATCGTAAGTTGACCCGCGCGCATCGAGATAGCCCGCCTCGGGCATTTTGATCGGCGGCTCAAGCTGCTCGTTCTCGGCAATTGCCATGTCAATGAGATCATTGGCGGCATTCTGTGCAAATCGGGCCCGGTCAACGCTCTGCGTTATCGGCAGCGCCACGGAGGCAGCAATCATTGCGGAAAGTGCCTCTTTGAAGAATTGCGGCATGATGGACGTGTCTTCCTCGTCCTTGGTGTACTGGCAATGGGCTGCGGGAACATCGCAATAGAGAAAAGCGCCCTCATTCTCCCGCTCGGCATCGGGGTTCTCACCCCGCGAAATGCGGTATTGCGCGATAATCAGATCGTTCACCCAGTGGATTTCAATCGCCCGGGCAGGCCTTGCGTATTTGTATCGCCAGGTTTCGGTCCGCTCGTTTGTCACTTCCGCTAACGCCACCTTCCCGCGCGCGAAAATCCAGCGTTCCTTTTCAAGCAGCGAGCGCCGCACCGTATCGTAGTGAAGCTTCAAAAGCTTCGACGTCTCGTCGGGTGCTTCCAGATTGGTAATCCCCTTCTCGCCAAGATAGGCGGAAAGGCCGCGATTGATGATTTCAACCTTCGACATGATGGCTCCGGTTCGATTGAAATAGCCGGGCTCGTAAGCCCGGCGAAATGATTTATGTGCGGTCGAGTCGCGCTATTTCGCGGCTGGCTTTGCCGCGCGCTTGACCTCGCTCAATTGTTTTTTAAGCGTTGCGATCTGTGCTTCCTTGGCGGCAAGATCGGCAGCATTGATGGTGACAGGCACCGGCACCTCTTTCGGGCGCGCTGCCTCTTCCATCCATTTGTCGGAAAACTGCTCCTTCGTCTCAATGAAGAAGCAGTCTCCTTCGCTTCGAAGCCCGTCGAAATAGCCGCGCTTCGTCGCGCGGACATAGAGTTTGGTTGGTGCGCGGCTAGACATTGGTCTGGAGCCCCGTCGTGATGCCAGCCGTCACCTTTCCGGCGGACGGCGATCCTGCCACATCGTAGAACAGCCTCAGATATTGCCCGGTCACACCCGGAGGCACGATCGTAAGCGGCAGGATCTTTCCTTCCTTAAGAGAGGCCACCGGAATGGTGGCACTTTCCGCCACAATATCTGGTGACGAGAAAGCCGACGTATCATCCCTTTCCATACGGACAGTCAACGATGTGCCGCCGACGAAATCTTCAACCACCTGAACCAGAACATTAAGGCCGTTCGAGCCGCCAATATCCTGTTTCTGCGGTGCGGGCGCATGGGGAACAGTCCCCGGTTGCCCAAGATTGATGATATTCGTCGACGCCCCGTCGGCGGTGATCGCCTGCGCGTCGGAGAAGAGGTTTTCTTGATCAAGATGCATGATTGGTTCTCCTTGCGCTTAAGCGACCTGCGCTTCGGTTTCGAGAAGGGAATCGAGGCGG